>CAYYZP010000101.1:0-3861 GCA_964476165.1 uncultured Fimbriimonadaceae bacterium | reverse complement strand
GAAGATCAAGCCGAGCAACGTCCCTTCGACCGTGCGTCGCCTACTCCCTGCCGAGTGGCCCTGCAAGAATCCGGCTGCCCCCCCCACAAGGCCGCCGATTAACAGGATCAGCCAGCCCTGGTCGCCGTTGACGTTTTTGGTGGGATCGATGGGAATATAGCGAGGGGCGAACGGCTCCGTCACGAGCCACGCGACGAACCCTGCCAGTCCGCAGACGATCGCGCGAGTCAAGACCCTTTGCACGTCACTCCTCGTACCGATACTGTACGGCACCGAACTGGACGGTGTCGCCCGATGAGAGGGGGGTAGGATCGGTGATGCGCCGACCGTTGATGAACGTGCCGTTGGTGCTTCCAGAGTCGACCACTTTTACATTGTCCCCCACCTTGTCGATCGACGCATGGCTCCGGCTCATCGACGACTCGTTCGGGTGGGGGTGGTCCGTCGTGGCGTCACGGCCAATGGACTGTGCGCCGTCTGAAATCAGGATGATCGAACCATCCGTCTTCACGAGCCGAGGGTTTTTGATCACCGGGCCTGCAAGTACCGATCCCGCCAAGACGGTCGGATCGGAGGTACCAATGGGAGCCTGATCGTCAAGGATGATCTGCTTGGGCGGACCGGTGGGTTTCGCTTGCCCTGGGTTTGTGCCTGCCATCGGCACGCCAGCGGCACCAAGGACCGCGGCGGCTTTGCCTTGGTTCTGCGTCACGTAGCGGTAGATGCCATAGCCGATTCCTCCGACGACGATCGCGCCCAGGACCATGTTGAGGGCCGTCGCCGCAGGGTTTGACGGCGCCTTGGGTGGGGGTGCCTCTTGCGTCTCAGAATTCACTTGCGGTTGCGACTTTTGTGTGGTTGGCTCAGGTTTTATCGTCTCGACAGGATCCTCTATTGACAACGCGATCGGCGTCGAAGAGTTTTTGCCGGTCACTTCAAACGTCTGGCCTAGGAGCGATGTGTCCTTGCCTTCGGTCTTGTAATCGACGTCGACTGTCATGTCGCCAAACGGGACGAACAAAAATTTTGCAACGCCTTTGTCTTGGGGAGTGATGATCGCTTCGCGCCTTCCATTTTCGTCTTTGATCTTGACGACCGCACTGGCGACTGGCTCGTGGTTGTGCAAGAGCAAGAATCCGACGCTGTAAGCCGTTTTGGACGTGCTCGGATCGAAAAGCCATTCTCCTTTCTTGATAACATCGGCCAATTGAGAAAAACCGACCCTGCCAGACGCGATGTCGTAGACGCACACGATCATGCCTTCAATTTCTTCCGGCAACGGCAACTGGATTGATTTGCCGGTGACCGATTGCTTGCCCTTCGGGTCAAAAGGCCGCAGACCCTTCTCGATCCATACTTCGCGCGGACCCTCAGACGCGAACTTGATCGTGACAGTCTTCCCTTGTTGTGCCGCGGCCAGCGCGGAAAGAACCGTCAGGATGGCTAACCCTGTTATTCTCGGTACCACTCTTCCAGTTTAGCCCGTGCAGACGGCAATGCGAAAGCGACGTCGGAGGCAAGGAACCCGACGGGGCCGTTCTTCTCGGCGCAGATGTCGCCCGCGAGACCGTGCAGATACGCGCCGACGGCGGCGGCGTTCGTGCCCGGAAGTCCTTGTACGAGCAGCCCTGCGACGACCCCCGCCAAAACGTCTCCCATCCCCGCCGACGCCATGCCTGGATTTCCCGTCGTGTTGACAAAAATCGTCGATTCCGGTCCCGCGATCAGGCTGTACGCTCCCTTGAGCATCACGGTGTTTTGATATTTAACGACCGCCGAGGCAATAGTGCCGAATCGGTCGTGCTGGAGTTTCTCAGAACTGGTCCCTAGGAGGCGCGCCATTTCTCCAGGGTGCGGAGTGAGCACGCAAGCCGCAGTAGGGAGTTTTAGACCAAGCGAGACTGCGTTGAGAGCGTCAGCGTCGATCACTGTTGGCAGCGACCACTCTTGCCACACTTCGTGCAGGAAATCGCGGACCGATTCGTGCGTCGTCAATCCTGGTCCGAAAAGCGCACAATCAACGCTGTCCGCGAGATCCAGCACATAGGTCGCTGCGCTCAGTGCGATGACACCATCATCGTCTTCGAGTGGGAGCAAGAGCGCTTCCGGGACCGATGCCGCGAGTGCTTCGCAAACTTCGACCGTCGATGCGACAGTGACGCGACCTGCTCCCGACCGCAGCGCACCTTGCGCCGCCAAGATGGCGGCGCCCCGCATCTGATAGGAGCCCGCGACTATGAGGACATGACCGTTGTTGCCTTTGTGAGAGCCGATAGGACGATGGCCAAGCGCTTCGATGACAAGAGGTTCGTCGAGGGCGAGATAAGAAGCGGAGTCTTGGAGGGCCTCGTCAGGGTAACCGATGTCTTCGACCCGCCATTCGCCGCACACCTCTGCCCCTGCTCCCTGGAAATAGCAAGGTTTTGCCATCCCAAATCCGACGGTCACGTCTGCGTCTACGTAGACCCCTGGAGTTGCGCCGGAGTCGGCGTTGACGCCCGTCGGCACGTCGAGCGCGACGAAAGTGGCATAGGCTTCGTGGACGGCGACGATTGCTTCGCGGATGGCGCCCCTTGGCTCCCCAACTTGTCCCGTTCCTAAGAGCGCGTCTACGATGACTTCAGAGTCCGCCGCGTCTTCGGCCAAATCCCCCCACCCGTTCTCACCAAAAAAGCACACAGGCACTCCGGCGAACCGCGCTTTGGCCAACATCTGCTTGGCAAGTTCGGACATTTTTTTCGGCGCGCCTGCGACGTAGGCCTTTACTGGTGTGCCCGCGAGTTTAAGAATCCTGGCGAGGACCAGGCCGTCGCCGCCGTTGTTTCCTGTCCCACAAAGCACGAGGACCGCGCCGCTTGCTGAGAGTTCACTGACGACTGCAGCCGCTGCTTGCCCCGCACGCTCCATGAGTGATTCGCCTGTCGTGCCGTACTCTTCAATGGCCGCACGGTCAAGTTCGCGGCAACTCTCGGACGTCCCGATCCACATAGCGCCTACTCGTCGATCTTGGAAAAGTGGATGACAGTGACCTTGTTGGCGGGGATGATGATCTCGTCATAGATGCGCGAAAGGAGGCCGATGATGTCGTCTTGGCTGCGGAGCTCGGGATTTTCCCTCTCGATGTCCCTGGGAGAAAGTTCGCTGATTGGCTTGACCTCGACCCGGTCAAGGATCGCGGTGAACATCTTTCTCTTTCTCCCAAACCTTGGGCCGACGGTGATCCAGACGACCATGCCTGTCTCGTACTTGTCCGACTTGTCGCCGAGCCGGATCGTGGCCGTCTTTCGACTTGCCAACAGTAGGTCGTCGTAGAGTTCCGGGTAGAAGTTGAGGGCGAACATCCTTGCCAGCGACATTGTATCAGATGGTCCGGCGGGTGTGCGCCACAGATCATGGTCACGCTAGTCCTCTCCCTGATGGCAGTCCTGGCACTGCTCTATGTGCTGGCGGTGTTCGTTGCGACCTATGTGAGCCTGCATCCTCCTCGCGTGCCGCTGTGGCTCTCGCCCGCCATGCTTGGAAAAAAAGAAGAGAGGGTCGTGGTCGAGGTCGAGGGGACGGCACTTATCGGATGGTGGAGCGAAATGGGTAGCGGGGAACTTGTGATCGTCTGTTGCCACGGATACCTGATGAACCGGTGCGAACTCCTGCCAATGATGGTGACGTTGGCCGATTTGGACGCGAGTTGGATGTTCTTCGACTTCCGAGCGCACGGTAAAAGCGGGGGCCGGACTTCGACGATGGGGCTCGAAGAGGCAAAGGACGTTGCTGCGATCTTGAGGTGGATCCGTGAGCGAAAGCCGGGGGCCAAGATCGTACTGTATGGGAGTTCGATGGGTGGCGCGGCGGCGGCGATTGCCT
>CAYYZP010000100.1:0-6037 GCA_964476165.1 uncultured Fimbriimonadaceae bacterium | reverse complement strand
GGCCGACGAGCGACAGCACACGATCGGCAACTTCACCTTGACCGTCGACCTCCCAAGCCACTTCAAAGGCACTCACATGAGCCGCTTCCTCGAGGTCCTCAACGAGCACGGAAAGGAGATCAGCGTCGATGCGATTCCGATACTCCTCAGAAAACTTCGAGAAAGGCTGAGCGCCGAAAGGGCGCACGTCGAAGTCCGCTTTCCTTTCTTTATGGTCAAGACCGCGCCCGTCACTGGCAAGAAAGGGATGATGGAGTTCGAGTGCGGTTTTGACGCAGTGTGGAATGAAGAGTTTAAGATCGAGATGCTTGCGCGTGTGCCAGTGACGACGCTCTGCCCATGTAGCAAAGAAATCTCTGCGCGAGGCGCGCACAACCAGCGCGGTTGGGTCAGTGTGCGCCTACAGACAAAGGAACACGTTTGGCTGGAAGAAGTGATCGAAGCGATCGAAGGCGCGGCGTCGTGCGCTCTCTTTCCGGTGCTCAAGCGGCCCGACGAAAAGTGGGTGACCGAGCATGCCTACGACAATCCACGGTTCGTCGAGGACATGGTTCGCGAGATCGCCGTTGCCTTCGATACCGACGGCAGATATGCGGGCTACGAGATCGAGGTGGAGAACGAGGAGTCCATCCACGCCCATAACGCCTACGCCTATTTGAAGCGGGGCTGACCCCTGATCGCCAGGTTTTCAAGCCACCTCGGGCGTTTTTTTGATAGAATGTCCATTGTCTTGGTTCGGCCCGGGCAGGAGAACGTGGAACCATGAGTTTTTTGAGGGAAAGGCTGGCTCTCTTTATCAAGTGGGTTATTGGAGGACTGGTCTTCGGCGCCATCGCAGGGACGCTCTATTTCAGCATGTTCGTCCTGAGCCCTGCTGCGCCCGACAATTCGGGAGCCGTAGACTTTGCGATTGTCGGCGCTCTCTCGAGTGCAATTTTGTTTTTGGCCATCGCTCTTTTCCGTGAACTCATGTACGAGGCCTCTTCAGAAGTGCAACTACGGAAGGCTGCTGAAAAGCACGACCCTAAACTGGTCCACGGTTTCATGGTCGATATCGAAAAGGGCGACGATGGCACGGCGTGGGGGGCGATCGCGATGCTCGCCAACTATCGTGATCCCCAAATAACGGAGGATCTCCTCAAGTCGGTCATCAATCGGCTTAACAACAGCAAGGTTTTGACGTTGGACCGTTACGCGATTCTCCGTCACACGATCAAAGCGATCCAGAACACGCGAAGCGTCCCCAACACGCGCAAACTCGAACTGCTCCTCCAGAGCGACAATCCGGACGTCTCATCCATGGCCATCCGTCTCGGCGTTGGCGCGAAAGGCAAGACGAACGTGATGCTGGACAAATAGATTTGCTGTCCAATACAATAGGGCGTTATTTTAGTTTGAGGGCTGAAACCAAAATAGCGAATGCGCACAGCGGCACAAGGGATCGATCAGTCCATAGCCCGGGCCAAACCAGCCAATACCGAGGCTGTCTCGTCCAGATCGATGCAGGAATCGGTGATCGACTGCCCATAGACTTGTGAGGACTCCTGTCGTCCAGCGACCAGATTGCTCTCGATCATCACCCCAAAAATGCTCGACGACCCGCCCGAAATTTGCCCGGCCAAATTTGCGGCAACAAAAGCCTGTTTCTTATGATCCTTGCAACTGTTGCCGTGGCTACAGTCCACCATGATCCGTGCAGGCAGATCAGCAGATTCCAAAAGGGAAGCGGCTTCGGCAATAGACTTTGAACAATAGTTTGGCCCGGTCTTGCTACCGCCGCGAAGAATGACGTGGCAGTGCTCATTGCCGGTCGACTGACTAATGGCAGCCACCCCTTGCTTGGTCACCGAAAGGAACCATTGCGACTGCCTTGCCGCCAAAAGTGCATCAACGGCGGGTTTGACGCTCCCATCGGTGGTGTTCTTGAATCCGACGGGCATCGAGAGGCCCGAGGCGAGTTGGCGGTGGATCTGGCTCTCGGTGGTCCTGGCTCCGATCGCGCCCCATGCCACCAAATCGGCGATGTGTTGCGGGATCGTCGTGTCCAAGAACTCGCACCCGACGGGCATTCCTATTTCATTGATTTCGAGCAAAAGTCTTCGCGCGATCCGGAGCCCTTTGTTGACTTGAAACGATTCGTTGAGCCCGGGATCGTTGATGAGACCCTTCCAACCCACGCTCGTGCGCGGCTTTTCAAAGTACGTCCTCATGACCACCACGAGCCTATCCTCGTGGTCGTCGGCGATCGTTTTCAACCTTTTGGCGTAATCCAAGGCTGCGATTGGATCGTGGATCGAGCACGGTCCCACGACGCACACTAGGCGGCGGCTCTTGCCAGTGAGTGACTCGACGACCGCCTCTCGCCCCTTGACGACGGTCTGGAGGGCGGCCTCAGAGGCTGGTATTTCTTCGTGGAGGATCGCAGGCGGGACAAGCGGCCTGACCTCTATGATGCGAAGGTCTTCGGTTCGAAAGGGCATCGTCAACCATCACGATACCAAGAACCGTACCAGCGGCTTAGAACTCTTCGGCCTGTTTGTCGTAGGCTTCTTTCTGGCCTGCGTAGTCCTTGGCCCTTTCCTTCGACCTCATGCCGCTCTTGAGCGCATTGGCGCCTTCGTCTGCCGCTTCGTTCGCCGCGCCGCACCCTGTTAAAAAGGCGGTCATGCACATGAGAAAAATAACGATGAGCGAAGTTCGCATAGGGCTCCCAGCGATTTATTCCACGTTGAGGTTGAAAGATTCGATTCGCCACTCGTCAAGAGCGACGCTTCGACGGGCAACCGTGATTTCAAACGGAGCGACTGACTTAGTAAATTGCGCCTGGCCCTTGAACGAAATGAACTGCCAACCCTGGTCTCCCCTCGTGCTCACCCATGAGCGCGTCACAGCAATATTGCCTATCTCCTTAAAGTCTCCGCATTGGGCCATCCAAGCGTCAAACGTTTCTTGCTTAAGGTCTTTCTTGAGTGAAAGGGTGCCGTAGTCCTCGAGCGCAGACCAACCGTCTGGTGCAAGAATCTCTGGCGCAGAACTCCGAAGGAACTTTTCGCCGGACGCCCTCATCGCCTTGTGGATGCTCAAATAAGGGAACAGGATCCCCGCAAGAGGAAACCCAAAGAAGAACAAGATCGCTGCCGCGACGACGAGCCGCTTCCTTTTCACTGCCGGATTATGGGCCGCCATCGTTCAAGTGACCATGGACCAAACCGCCATTTGGACGAACCACAGACAGACCGCCAGCGCCGCCCGGACCAAAAAGCCCGCGACCTTGCCCATCCCGGATGCCTTTAGCGAAAAGATCAAATACGTGCCGAACACCTGTGAACCGAGAAGCCCGAAATTGTTAACCGGATTGAACGGCAACGATGGAAGCGTGTAAACCTCAAAGACCAACTGCGAAGCCCTCATCGCCTCGAACCAACAGAGCGCAAAGCCAACAAGCGCGACGACTACCAGCGCATGACGACAAAACGCCTTCAATGGTGTGACGATCCATAAAACGGGAAGCAAGAACACACAAATGTCCACGACGAGAGCGGTAGTGTGGAGTTGTGGAACGAGCGGAGTCTGAAAATAATAGTCGGTCGAAGACTGTGTCCGTGCTCTCGCCGCTTGGATCTGAAACTCCGTTGCCGCAAGAGCGGTGGTCGCAAGCGCGAATGCCCAATCCGACGCACTCGGCCAAGGTCTCTGCGGTGTCTCAATCAAATGGTTGATTCGGCATCGCTTCGGGCCGCTCCACGGGTTCGATCTCGACGTATTTGCTGTGATAAGGCGCGGCGTGTGCGGCGTGGAACACAGCAAGAACGTGCCGGGCCAACATACCGCTTGCCCTTGGTTGCGCTCCTTTTTGCGCGGCGCGGACGAGATCGAGAACACCAAGGCCACGCGAGTTTTCGGCGTACGGCCTTGTTACTTTGACCTCGCGCCAGTCCGCATCGCCTTTTGTTCTCAGGAAAACGGGATCGCCGAAACCGTTGGGATCGGGAACTCTGATCGTCCCAGCCTCGCCATAAATCTCAATGTGCGGCAGCATGTGGAACTGCACATCGAAACTCGTTGTGAGTTGGCCGATTGCGCCGTTTACAAACTCCATCGCGGTGACGAGGTGCGTCGGAACCGCCACTTCGATCACCTGTCCGCGTTTCGGCTCACTGTTAATGGTTCGAGTTGCAAAAGATTTTTTCGCAAACCCACAAACCCGTTTGACCGGCCCCAAAAGTGTGACGAGCGCGGACATGTAATACGGCCCCATGTCGAAAAGCGGCCCCCCCCCCATTTTGATAATAGAACGCCGGGTCGGGGTGCCAGCCTTCGTGTCCGGGGCACATCATAAACGCCTGAAACGAGAGCGGGGTACCGATGTCGCCTCGGTCGATGACTTCGCGGCACGTCTGGATTCCAGCGCCCAGAACCGTGTCAGGGGCGCAACCGACCAACAGTCCATTCTTAGTTGCTAGTGACAAGAGTTCGTCGGCCTCGTGGACGTCGATCACAATCGGTTTTTCGCTGTAGACGTGCTTGCTTGCCTGCAATGCCTTCTTCGAAACCTCGTAGTGCGAGCCGGGCACAGTGAGGTTGACCACGAGTTCGACTTCTGGGTCCGCAAGCATTTCATCGAGCGCATAGGCCGTTGGAACTCCAAACTCACTGGCCCTTGTCTTTGCTCGTTCAAGATCGAGATCGGCGACGGAGACGATCCTGGTGCCGCTGAACTTTGAAAGGTTGGTGAGATAAATGGGTGCAATGTTGCCGCAACCGACCACTCCCACGCCCATAGGATCCATCGCCTGATTGTGGCGCATCGAGTCTTGTGGAGCGGGCGTCCCTAGGCAGGCAAAGCGAGCCTTCATAATCCGCTCAGTTTTGGCGACCCTCTACGACGTTCTTGGTGTGAAGCCGCGCGCTCCGATGGAGGAGGTGCGAGCCGCGTACCGCAAACTCGCCCGCGAGTACCACCCGGACCTGAACCCCGACCCGGCGGCGCACGAGCGCATGGCGCAGATCAACGCCGCGTTCGAGGTGCTCGCCGACCCGGTGAGACGGTCGGAGTACGACGTGAGCGTCGGCCACGCGGCCTTCCGCGAGCCGCTGAACGAAAGGCAGAAGCGCACCGAGACCGTCAGCGCGACGATCGAGCACCGGCACCGCACGCACAAGACTCCGATCTACGCCGTCGAGTTCCATCCGGGGGGGGGACTGGTCAGCAGTTCGTTCGACAACGAGATCGTGTGGTGGGACGAAACCTTGACAAGGCCTTTGCGGAAGACAAAGGTGGAAGGCGGCGCGATCTCGGTCTTGCGCGCGGTGGGGGACGACCTTTTAATTGCAGCGGGGGCGACGGAGCAGTCTATCTCCTGCTGGCGGTTTGGAAAGGGTGAACCCGGGGTCTGGCGGCAGACCCCGAGGGTGTGGCCCAACAGTTTCGCGATCTCTCCGAACGGAGAATACTTGGCCGTCGGTTCTGCCGACACGATCGTGCGCGTCTTGAACGCCAAGAACGGACAGGTGTTGTTTACGGGCGTCGGCCACAAAGACGCGGTGACCGCCGTCGCTTGGTCCCTGGACTCGCGCACGTTCGCATCGGGTTCTGCGGACGCGAGCGTGATCCTTTGGGACCTCGTCCAGACGAAGCGGGTCGGCGAACTGCGCGAAGTGCGCTCGACCGTCACGGCGCTCGCGTTCAGCGACGACGCGAGGCGGATCGCGGTGGCGGCGGTCGATCTTTCGGTACGCGTGTTCGATGCGCACTCGTCGCGGTTGGAAAAGAAACTTTTCGGTCACACGAAGCCGGTCGAGGCGTTGCGTTTTCATCCCAAGGGCTGGCTGCTCGCGAGCGTCGGACGCGACGGCACGATGGGACTGTGGAGCATCAAGCGCGGGATCGGCCACTGCCTGGTCGAGGCCTCGCACCAGGCGCTCTCGTGCGTGGCGTTCAGCCCATCAGGTGAGCATCTTGTTGCCGGGGGCTTGGACAAGACCCTGCGCGTCTGGTCGGTGGCGAAGGTCTGAGCGATTGACAAGTCATGTCTTT
>CAYYZP010000099.1:0-1669 GCA_964476165.1 uncultured Fimbriimonadaceae bacterium | reverse complement strand
CAACAGCAATTCGATCGCTTCTTCGTCGAAAAGCCGATGTCTATTCCGAGGACAAGGCCGCGCTCCATCATCTTTCAAGGTAGGTTTCTAGGTAACAGTTCAGCACGATTGCTAGAAACGAGCCGTTCACCGCAACCGCTTCTGGAACTCGTCGAGCGCCTTGGAGCCGGGGCAGAGTTGCTCGTAGGACACTCGGGTCAGGGGCGTCGCGGCGAGTTCGTTCTTGTCCACCATGTCCACCGACTCCGACGTCACGTAGAGCAGCCCGGTCACCGTCTCCCCGGCGGTCTGACGCTCGCGGATGAACGAGTACGCCTTGTCGCGGTCGGTAGGGTCGTAGTCTTCGTCCACTTTGCGCAAATTGACATAACCGCCGTCGTGCAACTGCACCCGCGTGACCGTTCCCGGCGCGTAGGCCCTCGTAATCTCGTCGCGCACGGCGATGTAATCGGCCTGCACGACTTCGAGTTGGTGCTTGCGCGAGTACGCATAACTCTTTGTCGAACCTTCATGGTCGTTGAACGTCACGCACGGAGAAATAATGTCGATGAATGCGAACCCACGGTGCATGAGTCCGGCTTTGATGATCGGTACGAGTTGCGCCTTGTCCCCGGAGAAACTCCGCGCGACGAACGTGGCGCCCAACGTCAGAGCGAGCAGAGCGCCGTCGATCGCGCTCATCAGGTTGATCTCGCCCTTTTTGCTCGTCGAACCAATGTCCGTCGATGGCGAGAACTGCCCTTTCGTCAGACCGTACACGCCGTTGTTCTCCAAGAGATAAAGCAGATTCACGTTCCGCCGTATCGCGTGGCAGAACTGCCCGAGGCCGATGGCGAGCGAGTCACCGTCGCCCGAAATTCCGATCATGTGAAGGTCTCGGTTGGCCGCGCCCGCGCCCGAAGCGATTGAGGGCATTCGCCCATGCACACTATTAAAGCCGTGCGCCTCGCGCAAAAAGTAGGCGGTCGTTTTGGACGAGCATCCGATGCCCGAGAACTTTGCCACCATGTGCGGCGGAAGTTCGAGTTCCCAAAACGCCTGGATGATCGCAGCGGTCACCGAATCGTGCCCGCACCCTGCGCAGAGCGTGCTGAGTGAGCCCTCGTAGTCGCGGCGAGTCAGTCCGAGCGCGTTCTTCTTGAGCGAGGGATGGTGGACCTTGGGCTTATTGATGTGGCTCACGCAGTTGCCCCCACCTGGCCGCAGACGCCAGTGATAATGTGGTGCGCGCTCATCGGGAAACCTGAATAATAACGGACCGACGCCAGTCTTTCTGGCGCCACCTCGGTCTCGACGAGCAGCATGTGCCGCAACTGCCCGTCGCGGTTCTGTTCGATGACGAAGTTCGTTTCGTGTGCTTCCAAGAACTCCTTTACTGCTCCAGAAAACGGAAAGCCGCGCACACGCATGAAATCGACGGCCACGCCCTGCTCTTTCAATCGGTCCATCGCTTCCATGGCCGCCGCGTGGCATCCCCCCACCGTGACCAAGCCGATCTTCGCGCCTTTGTTCTTTTTTATCACCGGAGCAGGAACGCTGTCCGCCGCACTTTCGATCTTGCGCGCGATGCGGTCGATGACTTCCTGATATTCGTCCGCGTCTTCTGTGTATGCGCCGAACTTGTTGTGTCCCGAACCGCGCGTGAAAAAAGAGCCGATGCAGATGATCG
>CAYYZP010000098.1:0-3483 GCA_964476165.1 uncultured Fimbriimonadaceae bacterium | reverse complement strand
AGGACGAAAATGCTGAGTTCGGCGACTTGCTGACGCAGGTGCAGTTCCGTGGCGGAATCGCGGGCCCTGCCCAGAATCAGGCCCAAGGTCAAGCGGGCCAGGCACGAACGGGCACTGGACAGGTGGTCAACACGAGGCAGGCGCAAGGCAACGTCACGATCATCGCCGACCCGAACACAAACAGCCTGATCGTCGTTGGTGATCCGGAAAACGCCGAGATGGTTCGCAACGTCCTGGCGCAACTCGACAAGATTCCTGAGCAGGTGATGATCGAGACGATCATCGTCGAAGCCACGCTCGACAAGAGCACGAAACTCGGCATCGAGTGGGACCTCGCCAACGGCAAGTTCCTCGGCGCGAGCGGCACGACCGGAGCAGGCGGCACAGACTTTGGACTGCAGACCACTCCCGCCGCACAAGGCTTCCGGTATGGCGTGACAGGCGGCAACATCGGCGGGTTCTTGAACGCCCTCGAGACCGACGAGCGGTTCAAAGTCCTCTCGACTCCGCGCATCTTCACGGCGAACAACGTCCAGGCCGAAATCAACATCAGCCAGAGCGTTCCTTTCATCGTGAGCCAGCGCGAGGACGTCAACGGAAACTTTATTTTCAATTACTCGTTCCAGGACGTGGGAATCGTCTTGACGGTGACGCCGCGAATCACTTCGAGCGGCGTGGTATCGCTCGATGTCGTGCAGACCGCGAACGACCTGCAAGGATTCACGGACTTCAACGCGCCGATCGTCAACCAACGACAGGCGCAGACGACCGTGAGCGCGAAAGACGGTGAGACGATCGTCATCGGCGGCATCATGCGGACGCAGATCCGCTCGACGACCAAAAAGATTCCGTTGCTCGGCGACATTCCGATCCTTGGCAACCTGTTCAGAACCGTCGATAAGAACGAAGAGAAGACAGAACTCCTCGTGTTCTTGACGCCGCGCATCGTCCGCTCGCCCGAAGAGGCCGCGAAACTGAGGGACGACCAAGTTCGCCTACTCAGCGATTCGGCGAAGAAGAGTTATGAAAAGGTCCGCCCACCGGTGGCCAAAGAAGAGAAGAAAGATGGCAAATAAGATCAAAACCAGCGTCGCGGTGATCGCGGCTTTGTCCCTCGCATGTGTCTCGTTCGCCCAGCAGCCAGGCGGGGGGGGGCAGAGGTGGCCAACGCATGGGGATGATGGGCGGTCGGAACTCCGAAGGCATGTTGCTCGGACGTACTGACGTGCAAAAGGACCTCAAACTGACCGACGAACAGAAGTCAAAACTCGAGGCGCTGCGCGCCGAGATGCAAGCGAAGTTCCAGGCGTTCCGTGGCCCTTGGCGTGAAGGCGGACCCGGAGGCCCGCCCCCCCCTGGTGGAACCGTCCCGCCACCGCCGCCGGCAGGTGCGGCCGGAGTCGTGACCCCTGAGCAGTTCAACCCTGAGGCGATGAGGACTCAGATGGAGGCGGTGCAAAAGGAGGTCACGGAAAAGACCAAGGCTATTTTGACCGAAGAGCAGTGGTCGCGCCTCGGCCAGATCAAGATTCAAATCGCTGGCCCGCGCATTGTCATGGACGATGACGAGGTCGGCAAAAAGGTCGGAGTCAAGGCGTCCCAGAAACTCGAGATCAACAAGATTATCGAATCGTTGAACCAGGCCAACGGACAGATTTTCGCAAAGTTGCGCGAGCCCAACGCTGACCAAGCAGCCTTGACAAAGGAAATCGAAAAGAACAACCAGATTCTAAGCGTCGAGATCAAGAAGATCTTCACGCCGGACCAATCCAAGGCGTATGAAACCCTGGAAGGCCCCAAGTTTGAAGCCGATCCCCAGTACTCACAAATGCGCTTCGGCGGCGCTGGCGGCCAGGGTCGTCGCGGCGGTGGCGGCGGCGGCGGTGGCGGATAACGTGTGCCATGGGTAGCGCTCCGGCGATACCCGTGTAAAGCAAAGCGCGCTTGGCCTAGCCAAGCGCGCTTTTTTGTGCCAATTCTTCAAGCAGCCCCGCTTCCTTCTCATCACTCAGCCCCCACCTGGGATCGGTGCCCGCGCGCTCGTTCTTCCACCACTCGATCGTGTCAATCGTCGTCTGCTCGAGAGTCCGCAACTGCAACCCCGCTGAAATCGCTTTCGCGTTGTCCACCATCGCGAGCGGACTCTCCTCTCCCGTAAACGAAGTCAGCAAGGGCAGATCGGACCACGGCTCGATCCCTTTTTCGACGAGCGACTCGCCCGAGACCCACGCGGGCTCAGCCACGCCCCCACCCGCACGAACACCGAGCGAAACAAACTCCCCAAACGGCACCGGGGGCGTCGGTCCGGCGACATGATAAGCCCCGCTCAGTCCCTTTTCCGTCGCAACTACCGAAAACAAACCCAAGTCGCGCCCGTCGATCACCTGTACCGGCGCGCTCTTGCAGTCCGGCACAAGGAACACGCCCGGACGCATGAACCGCCGTGGCCAATAAGTGAACCGGTCGGAGTGGTCGCCCGGCCCCACGACCAGCCCTGGCCGAATGATCAGTGCACGTGAACCAAAGTGCTCTGAAACAATCCGCTCGCACAGAACTTTGAGCCCCCCATAGACTTCCATCTTAAGTTCTTCGAGCGACGGGTCTGCGCCCTCCAACAGTACGCCCGTTTCTTCGGTCAAGCCAATCGGAGACGCGTCGGAATACACCGAGATCGAAGAAACAAAAACATAACGCCCCACGTTTTCATTAAGGACTTCACAGAGGGGGGTAACCGCCTTCGGCCAATATCCGCACACGTCGATCACCGCGTCCCACTTTCGGTTTGCCAAAATAGAAACGTCTTTCGTACGGTCGCCAACGATCTTCTCAACTCCGGGAAACGCTACACTATCAGTATTGCCGCGATTGAACAGCGTCACCTCGTGCCCGCGCGCCAGCGCCGCCTCCACCATCCCCCTCCCCACAAACCGCGTCCCACCGATGAACAAAAGTTTCACAAGAAAAGGATACTGCCAAGTTAGCGGGCGGCGTTCCACCCTAATCTGCCCAGCGCAAAAAAATTTCGGCCCCCAACTGCAAGCAGCGGGGGCCTTTTGTGTGTGGGAGGAGGAGAAAGTCGTCTAGCCGCCCAAAGGCGCGGGCTCCTTGCCTCCCACGGATAGGGGGAGCCCTCTACTCTTATATTCGTTGAAACCACCCACAAGGTTGCAACAGTTCCCGATACCCAGCGACCGTAGGACGGTTATGGCTATCGGTGACCGCGCCCCTCCGGCGCAGTGTACGGCAAACTTGCGGCCCTGCGGGAGTTCTTTGACCCTATCGGGGAGATAGCCTAGGGGTATGTGGATCGAGCCAGGGACGTATCCTTCGGCGCGCTCCGTAGTGCTCCGAACATCGAGCACGGTACACGTTTCAATCGTCTTCGCTTCAAACGGCGCGTCTTCGATAGTCGAAATTCTGCCGCCTTGGTTCCTAAACGAAGAGAACGCTGAAACGTCGAACCAGCCCGCAACGTTGTCGAGG
>CAYYZP010000097.1:0-2121 GCA_964476165.1 uncultured Fimbriimonadaceae bacterium | reverse complement strand
GGTACTTCACCATCAGTTCTTCGTCGCCTTCTGCCGCCGCGTCCATCATTTTCTCGCGGCGCTTCTCTGCGTCCTCTGAATATCCGCTCGGAATGTCCTCGATTTCGACGCCTCGGTCCTTGCCCTTATAGACTTTCATATTGAGCAAATCGAGCACGCCCGAAAACGCCGCTTGGTGACCGATGGGGATCTGCACGTTGACGATCTTGCTGCCATAGCGTTTGTGCAACGTGTCGATCAGCCCTTCGTAGTCCGCGTTGTCGCGCTCGAGTTTATTGATGAAGATGCAGCGAGGAAGGTTGTACTTTTCAGCCACTTCCCACGCGAGGTCGAAGCCCACGTCGAGGTCGCGCTTGGCCTCGCAGACAATGATCATCGCGCCGACGATCGGAGCGACCGCGTGCAGGTCGCCGATAAAATCTGGATACCCCGGCACGTCGATGAGGTTGATCTTGTGGTCGTGCCATTCGATTGGGAGGACCGATGCGCTGATGCTGATCTTTCGCTTGGTCTCGAGCGGGTCGAAGTCGCTCTGGGTGTTTCCGTCGTTGGTCTTGCCGACCCTTTCGGTTGCGGTGGCGGTGTAGAGCATGTGCTCGACGAGCATGGTCTTGCCCACTCCACCGTGCCCTACAATGGCAACGTTTCGTATCTTCTCCGTCGGGTAGTTTTTCATCGTGTCCTCGAAAATTGGCCGACCGCGCGGCCAGTTGTTAGCATACATCGAAAAACACCCTGTCGGGAGACCGAAGTGTCATTGCTTCTATCTTCCGGTCATGTGATAATGGAGTCCAGTTCTATGGAGGTTTTGGTCAAATACCTGGACAGATGTTTCGTGAGGTGCCCAGGTGGGACTTGAAAAGGCTTGCCGCGTGACATTGGAAGGGAAGAATTCCCAGGGCAAAGCCCACTGCGGAGACGGCGAGATTTCTTTCCAGGGCGAGTTCAAGTTCCGGTGGCTTTGGAGGGACATCGCTACTCTCGTGGTGTCCAAGGGTGTGCTCAAAGTCGCTCGCAAGGGAAAGACGGCCTCGTTCGATCTAGGATCAAACACCGATAAATGGCTTGCTGCGATAAAGAATCCCAAGGGTCGGCTGGATAAATTATGCGTAAAGGACGGAAGCCGGTACAGCGCCCTCGGCGAGTTCGACGACGATTTTGCTCCAGAACTTTTGGCCCGTGCAGGAAAGCCAAGCGCGTCGGGTCTCGACATCGCTTTCGTGCGCCTTGATTCGAAACGTGACCTTCCAAAACTGCTCAAAGCAAAGAAGATGATCGCCCAAAACGGCATGGTCTGGGCTGTGTGGCCAAAGGGACGTAAAGAGCTCAAAGAAGACGACATTCGCGAGTTCGCGCTCAAAAACGGCCTGGCCGATGTCAAAGTTGCGAGTTTTTCGGCCACTTTGAGTGCGCTCAAATTCGTCATCCCAGTGAAAATACGCAAGTAACACAAGAATAGGAACCATCGCCATTGCTGATCGGATAAAGTAAGTTGATGTTTCGAACCTCTCTCACGCTAACTGGACTTTGTTTAGCCGCGGGTCTGCTTGCCCAAGACGCGCCATACCCGGTTTTCGAGACTGACAAGACGCCTCCAGCGGAAATGGCGCAGCGGCGAAAGACCCTCATGGCGGCGATGGAGCCGGGGAGCATTGGCGTGTTCTTCACCAATCCGGAACAGGTCCGCAACAACGACGTGGACTTCATGTTCCGTGGGGACAGCGATTTTCTTTATTTGACAGGGTTTGAAGAGCCGGAGGCGGCGCTCGTTTTGATCCCTGGCGGAGTGGCGTTGGGCGGTAAGGGGGTCGAAGAGATTTTGTTCTGCAACGTGTCGACTCAGATGAGCATCACGTGGCTCGGCTATCGTATGGGGCCGACCAATGCGATGATTCTTCTGGGATTGCAAGATGCGAGGCCGAACAGTGAATTTGCATCGGTGCTCACGGAGATCGCACGGATCGTTGCCCCCAAGACTGTGTACTCGACAAACGTGCCCGCCGCAAATGGCCGCGCTGCGGAGGCGATGTCTAAAGCAATCAGTGATTGGAAATCCACTTCCGGCGCAACGTCAAAAAATTTGGAGAACACGCTTTCAAGAATGCGCGAGATCAAATCGCC
>CAYYZP010000096.1:0-2037 GCA_964476165.1 uncultured Fimbriimonadaceae bacterium | reverse complement strand
GACGCAGGGGGGAACATGCCCGCGTAGTCAATAGGGTTCTGGAGCAGCCTTCGCAGGGACTCGGTCATGCGGTCAGTTTAGCCCTCTGGCAGGCGGTTTGGACGCCGAGCGTCCCGCTGGTAGAATCGATTGATCCCGATGCGCGTTTTGATTGCTGACGATGATCCGATCATCCGCCTCGACCTTCGCCAGATGCTCGAGAACCTCGGCTATGAGGTGGTCGCCGAGGCCGAGGACGGGCAAGCCGCGATCCATCTCGCGCGGGACAACAAGCCCGATGTATGCGTTTTGGACGTGAAGATGCCAGTCCTAGACGGGATCGACGCCGCCCAGCGGCTTGCAGATGAGCAAATCGCGCCCGCCATCCTCTTGACGGCTTACAGCGACCCCGAACTGATCTCACGGGCCAAAGAATCCGGTGTGTTTGGCTATTTGGTGAAACCGTTCAAGCCGAGCGACCTGGCGCCCGCAATCGAGGTCGCCCGCAGCCGCTTTGAGCAGAACAAGACGCTTTGTAAAGAGGTCTCGTCGTTGCAAGCACGGCTCGAAGCGCGTCGCATGGTCGAACAGGCGAAAGGGCTGCTCATGCAAAGCGAAGGCATCTCTGAGGACGAGGCGTATCGGCGGATGCAACAGCAGTCGATGAACGCACGCAAGAGCATGAAGGAGATCGCCGAAGCGATCATCATCGCCCGAAACGTGTGATGCCATACTTCGGATCATGGCCGAGCGGCTTTGGGCGCCTTGGAGGTTTGAGTACGTCACGACTGCCGTCGAGCCCAAGGCCGATGGATGCATCTTCGTCGAACTTCCCGCGCAGGACAGGGACCGCGAAAACCTGATCCTCTTTCGCGGCAAGACAGCGTTCGTGATGTTGAACGCTTTTCCTTACACGAACGGCCACCTCATGGTCGCACCGTTTCGTCACACTTCAGAGGTCGACGAGTTGGACGAGGAGGAACTTTTGGAAATCAACGTACTGACCGCGCGGGCCGTTCGTTGGTTAAAAAAAGCGTACGCACCGCAGGGATTTAATTTGGGCGCAAACGTCGGAAAGGCGGCCGGCGCGGGGATACCGAGCCACATCCACTGGCACATCGTGCCGCGCTGGTCCGGCGACACGAACTTTATGACCACGGTGGGGGACGTGCGGGTGCTGCCGCACGACCTTTACGATTCTTACGACCTGCTCCGGCGCATCGTCTTGGAGGACTCGTGACCCTCGAAGAACTGCGCGCGCAGGCGCTTTTGTGTACTGACTGTCAGATCGCGCTGCGCCGCTCAAACGTGGTGTTTGGCGAAGGCAATCCTTGTTCGCCGTTGGTACTGGTCGGCGAAGGGCCGGGGGACGAAGAGGATAAGACCGGGCGCCCGTTCGTCGGTCGTGCGGGGAAGATGCTCGATCAGGCGCTGTCCGACAATGGGCTGTCCCGCAACGACGTTTACATCTGCAACACGCTCAAGTGCCGAGCGTGTGATCGGACGAACGACCGCGCGCGAAACCGTCCCCCCACCCCAGAGGAGGTTGTGAATTGCCGCAAGTGGCTGGTACCGCAACTCGCGCTCATCGCCCCCACCGTGATTCTGTGCATCGGTGCGCCGAGCGCGAAAAACCTCATCAAAGGCGATTTCAAGATCACGCAAGAGCGCGGGAAGTACTTTCCCTGCGAGTACGCCAAGGTCGCTCTTGCAACCCTCCACCCCGCCTATGTGCTACGGCTCCAGGGCGCGACCAACGACGGGGGGTATTCGCTCATCGTGCAGGACATCGGTCGCGCGTGGCAGTGCGCCCAGAAACTGCGCGAGAAGGTCGGTGTATGAACATCGACACTTTTCTGGCAAAACTCGAGGACAGCCCCCTCGTCGCGAGCGTGCAGGCTTCACCAGGTTCGCCGCTTCAAGACGACGACGCTTTGTTGGGCATGGCCAAAGCGTCGCTCCAAGAAGGCGTGCGCGTTTTGCGGCTCGAAGGCAAGGAGACCGTCGCCAAGATCAAGCGTGAGACCGGTGCGGTGTGCATCGGGCTCATCAAACGCT
>CAYYZP010000095.1:0-3324 GCA_964476165.1 uncultured Fimbriimonadaceae bacterium | reverse complement strand
AGAACTTCGACCCGATGGGAATCCATACAGGAGATTCTATAGTTGTCGCGCCCTCGCAGACCCTGAGTGACATTGAGTACCACATGATGCGTACGGCTTCGCTCAAGATCATCAACGCGCTTGGTATCGAGGGGGGGTGCAACGTGCAGATGGCGCTGCACCCGGACAGTTTCGACTACTACATCATCGAAGTAAACCCGCGCGTGTCGCGTTCGTCAGCATTGGCATCCAAGGCGACGGGATATCCAATTGCCCGCGTCGCTGCAAAGATCGCAGTCGGTCGCACTCTCGACGAGATCGAGAACATGGTGACGAGGACGACCAAGGCTTGCTTCGAGCCCGCTTTGGACTATTGCGTGGTCAAGATTCCACGCTGGCCCTTCGACAAGTTTGCATCCGGCGATCGGCGGCTGACGACACAGATGAAGGCGACCGGGGAAGTTATGGCCATCGACCGCACCTTTGAGGCAGCACTCATGAAAGCGATCAGGGGGTTGGAAGTAAAGCAAAAGGACTTGCGTCACGATCGAATTCAATCCCTAAACGACCTCGATCTGGAATGCGCCGTTTCAATTCCAACGGACGAACGGCTATGGGCGATCGCGGAGGGGCTGAGGAGAGGGTGGGGGATTCACAAAATCAACCAACTCTCTAAGATTGACCCTTGGTTTTTGGAAAAGACATTGTCGCTTGTTTTGATCGAAGGGCGGCTGGTTTTGTTGCGAGCATCATTAGGTACTTCTGAAGACACAGGAGAACTTGTAAAGGAAGCGCTTCAATCAGGTTTTTCCTCAGGTGCCATTGAGAGCATTCTTTGTTGTACGCAAAGGGACGTCGACGCACTTCAAAGCGCGGGTGATTGCTTGGTCGGGGCTCTCATCGAGGAAGACCACTTACTCATGGAGCGCATTGTCTCCCTCATTGAGTATCTCCCTGGGCTTAGTCTCAGTGAGCCGAGTTCCACGAAACTGAGCATACAAGAACTCTACATTGCGCACTTACATCTGCACAATTCGACGTTCTATGCGCTCAAAGACTTGCGGGATCAGGCAAGGGAGCAGGACATCGCTGCATGGATACCTGAGCCGCTAGCATCATCGACTTGCAGCGACTATCTCAATTTTGCAAACAAGGCCGTAAACGAAATCGTGAAACAGGAATCTCGCACCGTCTATAAGATGGTAGACACTTGCGCAGGGGAGTTTGAGTCTGCGACGCCATACTTTTACGCCACGAGAGAAGCCGAGAACGAGGCCGGAGCCCAGGTCAGATAGGACAAAGGGAAAACTCTGGAACTCTTGCCCTAATCCCTTCGTTACGAACTGTAACCGCACAAAGCGGAAAGAAGGAAACCTGAAAATGAAGACGAGCAATATGATCTGGGCGGTAGCAGCCGCCGCACTTGCAATTCCAGCACTGGCAGGCTCCGGCGAAAAGTCGGGCCTTGAAATCGGCGAAATGGTCTCCGCCTATCACCCGACCCACCTGAGTGGTCCTGACAAGGGCACCGACAATTGTCCTCCTTGTACCTATGGCAATCGGCCCGCTGTCCAGATGTGGTTTAGCCCAGGCGAAGATACGAAGTCCATCGAGGCCTTTGCAAAAGTCCTCAATTCGTGGGTCGAAGAGAAGAAGGGCGCCGATCTCAAGGGCTTCCTCATCAATCTGACCGACTGCGACAAGTGCGTCGATAAAGTCAAAGTCATGGCGAAGGACACACCTTACCAAAAGATCGCGATTGCGACCCTCGCCTCTAACGACGGTGCCGTCAAGGACTACAAAGTCAACACGGACAAGACGATCAAGAACACCGTGTTCGTCTACAAGAACAAGAAGGTCGTCGCCAAGTTCGTCAACCTCAAGGCCGACAAAGAAGGTCTCATGGCCCTAAAAAAAGCCATCGACCAAGTCACGTCTTAACGACCGATCCCAAGAGACACTCACAACCCCCGCCCTCCCGGCGGGGGCATTTTTTTGAGGTCTGTGCCATAATGGAGGTCATGAACGCCAGACTTTTGTCAACAGCCGTTTTCGGGCTTGCCGCGTTTGCCTTTGCTGGCGACGGTGCCGAGTCCGGGCTCAACGTCGGTGACAGCGTCCCGCAGTTCCATCCCGATCACATCGCCGGCCCGCACATAGGCACAGACGCTTGCCCGCCTTGAACTTACGGAAGACTCCCGGCCGTGCAAGCCTGGACTAGCCCCACCGAAGACCAAAAGGTCGCGGACGCACTTGCCAAGACACTCAGCAAGGCGAACAAGGACCACAAGAACTTTAAGGGATTTCTCATCATGATGACCATGTGCGACAAGTGCGTCGCCAAGGCCAACGACTTTGTGAAGGGCGACAAATATGGAGACCTCTCCATCGCGACCCTTTCCACGGACGACCATGGGATAAAAGATTACAAGGTTAGCCTGGATCCGAAAGTGAAGAACACGGTGATCGTCTACAAGGGACGCAAGGTCACCGCCAAGTTCGTCAATCTGACGGACAGTAAAGAGGACATGGCGAAACTGGAAGCCGCTATCGAAGCGGCGGTCAGTTGACGGTATATTGACAGGAAGAAGGCGCCCCTAAATGCAGTTTAGGGGCGCTTTCTTGTACAAATCAGAGCGATCCCATGCCCTGGCTTGGACACAATGCATAATAATCAAGCCGCATGAAGCCGACCGTCCTTGTCCTAGGATCGGGCCCTATCCGGATAGGGCAAGGCATCGAATTTGACTACTCGTGCGTACACTGCGTCTGGGCGCTCGAAAAACTCGGCTACCGCGCCATCATCATCAATAACAACCCGGAGACGGTCAGCACCGACTTCGACACGGGCGACGGGCTGTACTTTGAGCCAGTCACACTTGAAGATGTTCTCAGTGTCGTCAGGAACGAAAACCCCATCGGCGTCGTCGCCCAGTTTGGTGGGCAGACGGCGATCAACCTCGCAGAGGGCTTGCACAAAGCGGGAGTTAACATTCTAGGGACACAACCTGAAGCCATCGGCCTTGCGGAAGACCGCGACCAGTTCGAGCGGTTGCTGTCTCGATTGGAGATTCCAAAACCGCCCGGCCGTGCCGTCAACAGTGTGGATGAAGCCGTCACCGTTGCGCAGGAGATCGGATATCCGGTCCTGATCCGGCCCAGTTTCGTGCTCGGTGGGCGCGCGATGGACATTATTTACGACGATGTCCAATTGCTCAATTTTTACCGAGAAGCCGAAGATGCTAACCCCGGCCAGCCAGTCCTCGTAGACCGATATTTCCTTGGAACCGAAGCCGAAGTCGATGTGATCTGCGACGGCAAAGACACCTTGTTGCCCGGCATCAT
>CAYYZP010000094.1:0-7763 GCA_964476165.1 uncultured Fimbriimonadaceae bacterium | reverse complement strand
GAGCATTCCGCCGACCTGGGCGGACTTCCCAAGCGGGATGGTTACGTCCTGTCCTGCGTTCTTTTGTGGCACACCGAGCGAGACGTAGGTGTCCATGAGGAAACCGCGCTCGATGTGCGGCCAGACCATCGTGTCCTCGTGTCCATCGTCAGCGATGGTGTAGAGGCCCGGAGTCGCTGTAAAGAGCGGCTCGTTGCTTCTGGAAGTGTCGTAGAAGTCAAGCTTGATCTCGTTGTTCCGGTCTTTTTCGTTCAGCGTCATCCCGCTGTACCGGACTTCATAGTTGAGGACGCGTCCGGGGTGGTCTTCCATGACGATGGACTGCGCTTTGCTTTCAAACCCGCGAGAAACGATCAGTCCCGCCATGAGCACTGCGATCCCCATGTGCGAAAGAAAGGAGGCGGTCCCTAGTTTGCTTCGCTTGAAAAGCTCGGCGACGCGCCAAGCGTTGCCGACAACGACGAACACGCAGATACCGAACAAGACCACAACCCACGCCATGCCTGGCACCTTGTACTGACCGAGCATGGTGACGGTCGGTTTCAGGTCTATGAGACCGCCGAACGGTGAGACCACCGTCAAAAAGAGGAAGAGTCCCGTCACCCCCACCGTAATGCAAAGGACGGTGTAGACCTTGGCCAGGAACTCGCGTGGACTGAGGCCCCTCCACGTCACAAACGGCGTGACAGCCATGAGAAGCATGAGCGGGACAAATATCCAAGGAAGCACCTGATGGTAGAGCGCCTCTTCGACAATGCTCGGCTTCTGGCCTTGGAGCGACATGATGAGCGGGACGCTCATTCCGATCATGGTTGAGACTCCTAGTGCAAGAAGCGAGGCGATGCCGAGCATATAAAAGCCCTCACGCCGGAGGACCGGTCCGGGCTCTTCTTCCACAACGCGCTTCCTCTCTTGGAAAGTGCGGAAAGACCAGAGTCCAGCGAATCCCAAGACAGAACCGCCCATCAAGACCATGAGAAACTTGAGGGCATAGCGGTCCATTTCGGCGAAGCTGTGTACGCTCGTGTCGCTGAGGACACCGGACCTCGTCAAGAACGTTCCGTAAAGAAAGACGAGAAACGGGAGAGAAGCCAAGAGGAGGTTCGTCATCTTCCATTTCTTCTTTGTGGCCTGGACGATGACGCCATGAATGAGGGCGATGGAAAAGCACCAAGGGACAAAACTTACGTTCTCGACGGGGTCCCACATCCAGAACCCCCCCCAACCGAGGGTCTCATAGGCCCAGAAACCGCCCATGCAGAGACCGACTCCGACAAGAGTGGCGGAAACTATCGCCCAGGGTCTCACAATGGGAATCCACTTATCATAGTCCTTGGTCACCAGCGCAGCGAACGCCAAGGCGAACAGGCACGTCAATGACCCGAAACCAAGAAAGATCGTCGGAGGATGAATGATGACCCAATAGTTCTGTAGAGAGGGAGCGAGTCCGACTCCTTCGATCGGAACAACGATACGCCCTTCGAACATATTCAAATTGAACGGAGACTCGAACGCCAAGATGCTCGCGACACCGCCCAGGAAAAACGCAAAGGCGATCGAGTACCAGCGGCGATAGGCGCCTGTCTTCTTCACCGTCAGAAGCGCAAAAACCGAAGAGCAGGTTGCCCACAGCAAGAAGCTTCCCTCTTGACCCGACCAGATCCCCGCAATGCGATACCCCAGCGCACTGAGACTGTCCGAGTGACCGAAGACGTATTCGAACTCGAACCGTTTGGTCGCAAACAGGACTCCAAGAACGACGAACGCCCCCACCACTCCTAGACATGCAGCGTTGAAGCCCACTCGGCCCACACGCTCTAAGGACTTGTTGCGCGTCGAAAGCAGCCAGGAGATCGCCGACAAAGCGAAGAGACCAGACGATGCATAGATGAGCACGCGACCGATCACGCCGAGCGCGAGCGACCATTGTGGCGGTGAAAGGAGGTCGTTGGGATTGAAGTCGTTCATAAGCGGGTTAGGTGTTTGGGCCGGGGCAGTCGCCGCCCCGGCCCGTTAGTTTTAGTTGGCGTCTTCGAGTTCCACCCTCGAGGCCTTCGCCTTGTCTGATTCTATGACGCGCAGCTTGTTCTCGCGGCTTTGCACTATTGTTGCCGCGGCCACACCAAGCGTGTCTAGGTTTTCGTTCGCCACCGTCAGGAGGTGCTTCGTGTACGCGCTGTTGTGGACGCCGAAGTCACCAGATCGGACGACGAAGTAGTAGTTGTGCCGCGCGCGCTTGATCTCGATCGGTACGCCTGCTTGGGCCGGGGCCGTGTAGCCCTCAGCCGTGATGTTGGACGTGTACTCCCAGAAGATGTCGTTGCCAGCAGTCGCCGGATACGTTGCTTCCGACCATGTTGACATCCTCACTCGAAGTGCATACAGGCCGTTGAGTATCTCGCTTTTGACCGAAGTGACGCGAGCCGCGGCGTCTGATTCCGTGTGGCACGGGATGCACGCGTTGTAGCTCACGGTAAACGTGTGCCGTGAATCCGGCATGTGACAGTGAGAGCACTGGCCAGGGACGTTTGCGTGCGCCGTGTTCGTGTCCACAGGTCCGCTTCCGTCCGAACCGCCAAACCCAAGGAGCATGTTGAACTGGTTGCTGTCGTGCATGCTTGGTCGAGACGTGCTCGCCCTCAAAGCATCGTCATCGGGGTTTGTCCCTCGACCGTTGTGGCACTGCGCACAGATGTGGTTGATCGTTTGGAACGACTGCGGCGTCGTTCCCGGGCCGACAGAGGCCGTGTCTGTGCTGAACGTCGCGTGTCGCAAGTGGACGTCTTCCCCTGCGTCGGTGAGATTGCCGGTCCTGCTGTGCGGGTCGTGACACGTCACACAGTTCGCGGTGTGCGGGACGAAGTTCAACACGTCTGAAGCGAACAACTGGATGTCCGCCGCTGGCATCACTGCAATGTCGACCGGAGGATCGGCATCGTACGTCCTGGTTCTGAACAAGCCGCCGTGACAAGCAACGCAACGTGAACTGCGACCGTATGTCTCTGGAGTCGTGACAGCACGCTCGACAGGGCTAAGAACCAATTTGTCGTGCTGAGAGTACTTGTACTGTTCGTAGACCGGTCCGTGGCACTGAGCGCAGACGACCGGATTGGCCACTTTCGGGAAAGTGAGGATATTGTCTTCAGACGGGTCTGCGGCATGGACGCTCCCCGGGCCGTGGCAACTTTCGCAAGTTACTCCGTTCCCAAAGTGCGCTGTGTCCATCCAATGGGCGTAGTTGGAGTCAGGGTCGCTTCCGTGACACGCTACTTCGGAGCACGAAGTCGAGTTGACGTAGGACGCCAGCCTTTGCTCGTCGGGCAGGAGCGCCAAGAATTCGGCCGTGATCGAGCCCTGGCCCCCATTGTTGGTGGTCGGTCCACCGACACCGCCGCAGCTCTGGGTCACCAGAATCGCGGCTATAACCGGAATAGTTGCGAATAGTGTTACAAACCAACGATTTTTCATGTTCTTCCTGTCCTCGTTTCCTGTCAAATTCATTTCCTCAAAACCTCACCGTATAGCGCACGCTCAAAAAGGTGGTGTGGAACCCCGTTAGACCAAGTTGCCTGTCTTCGCGCGTCCATGGCGCGACGATGATTTCCAGATCGTTATCGGGCGAAATCTTGCGTCGCACGATGAACGAAAGTTGCGTTCCAAGAACGTCACCGTTCTCGTAAAAATTGATGTTCGCTGACGCCCAAGTGCTCGGATCGCTTGCCCAATCGACGCCTGTCGCGAAAGTCCAAGCAGTCGGGAAGTAGAAATCGAGCGACTGGCCCGCGCCTATCACGCGATAGTCTTCGAACGAGACTTCTGCGAAACCGCTGATCGCTTCGTCGTAGACATAGCTGCCCCCCACCGCAATGTTATTCTGAGCGATTTCGACGTCTCGCTCGTTGTTCTGTTGTTTCTTAAGCGTGGCTAGGCCATACAGGACAAACGATTCGGCCGCGTAGTCGAACTTCGCTTGCAACGACCCGCGCTTGTCCCAATAAAGCTGTCGTGGGTCGTTCGTGCCCATTACTGCGTTCGGCTGGGTCTCTTCCAGCGAGCCTTTCAGGGTCACGCGGACTGCGCCCACTTTGCCGAGTGCCCGGAAGTCGATCGAGTCGATCGTCGGCACGTCGACATAAGACTGGTCAGACCTGACCCGCTCGGACTCTCGGTGCCTGTAACCCAATTGTAACGACCAGTCACTGAGTCTATGAAGAAACCGTACGCTCGATTCGGTGCGCTTTCGTACGTAAGCGTTTTGGATCGAGTTGAGGTCGAGCTGTTGCTCTCCAATCTGGAACTGCACTGCACTGCCTTCGTCTATCTCCCACCGGCCGCTGACCACATAGTTCTTGACTTCGTTCTTTGGCTGGCCAGCCTGTTCGATCCGTGTCAAGCTCGCTGAACCGCCGAGGTTGAAATCAGCGCCAATGTCTCGGTTGAACTGCGCACTCATTCTGTTCTGCAGCGTTGTTGGCTGGATGCCCGTGTCGGTATACGTGCGCTTGTCGGTCATGCTCAATCCGAAGTTGCCGCCAAGCGCCCGGCCGCCTACCCCCCCCGAAACAGTCTGCGTCTGTGTCAAGTCAGCGACCCTGGGCGCTGGATACCTGCCCTCGCGACGATCCGACCTGTACGTCAGATAACCGCCGATCCCAGGGGCTATGGCTTGATCAAGCGTCGCGGTAAACGCTCTGTCGATGCTTTCGGACTTTGGTCTCCAGTCGAGCACGTAGTGGCCGTACTCCCACCGCTCCGCGCTCAGCGCTGTACGCCCGCCAGTGAGATGGAACAGAACAGAGGCATAGTTGTCCTGGTCAGGCATCCCTCTGACGATCAGTCTTGCAAAGGGAGACGTCTCTGACAGTGGAGACAAGTACCGCAGGCTGTGCAGACCTATTCCCATGAGTGGCCTCGCGTACTGGTTGATCGAGGTGTCGCTTAGGAACGAGGTCGCACCAAAGGTCAGCTCGCTCAGCTTCAGCCGAGCTACGGGTTCCTCTTGTGCCTCTTGCACGACTGGCTGTGGAGGAGAATCCTGGGAAAGTGCCACCGAGCCGCACATCACTATGGTCGATGCCCCCACCGTGATCCATCTCAATAGTCTCATCGTACTTTCTCCATTAGGGGTGTAAAAACCTCGGGTCAGTGTTGCTGCCGTGCGAGGCGACGTGGCACCCTGAGTTCCAACACGTCTGACCTGGATAGTGCCCGGCCAGCTTGTCTGTGTGGCACTGAGCGCAGAGGCCCCTCGTGACGGAGTTCAACATTTTGGGGTTGTTGGATCCGTGAGGACGGTGGCACTCTTGGCAACCCTCGCCAGTGAATCCTGCGACCGGATCGTGTTCGAACACGAACGGGCCGGCCTTTTCCGTGTGGCACGTCACGCACTTTCCTTTCAGGACGTCGTGCTTGACTGTCGCTGTCTTGGACGGGTGGGCCGAGTGGCAGTCGCTACAGACCATGCGGCCTTCGGGGACAGGGTGTCGGTTTGCTCCACGGAACTCCGCGATCGCAGAAGCATGGCAAGAACCGCAAAGAGTCGCTTCATCGGACTTAAGCATCGCCTTTGGATCTGCCTTCGCGACAAACATGACGGCGCGCGAATCGCGCCTCTTGGTCGTCTGGCCTAAATCTGGCTCCGTGTCCGTGTGAATCTGGTGACAAGACACGCAGGAAAGGCCGGCGCGCGCGTGGTCTGTCTTTTTCCAATGGCTCTGGTCCAGAGTTTTTTCGTGACACCGCAGACAAGTCGCGGATGCGTCCTTGGGGGTCATCTGCGCGAACGAAAGCACTTCAGCGTTCTCCTCTGCCTGGTGGATGTAGCCAGGTCCGTGGCATCCCTGACAACCTTTTTTGTCGAGCGGAAGGTCTGAGGCCGAGACGAGCGCAGCGTGCGGGGACTCGGCCCAGTGCGCAGACTTGCTCTCGTGGCACTCCATGCACCCTTGATCGCTCATGTAGTCGTCTTCGGTGGCGCGTGCGAACAGCTTGTCTGCCTTGGATGACCCTTTGGACTGAGCTCCCCCTTCAAAGCCAAATGCCAACATTGCAATCCCCAGAATTAAGAAGAGCGCTTGGAATTTCACAGAGACCGACTCCTTTGAGAGCGACGCGGCTTCTTCATTGCTTTAGTAGCATCGCGTCCAAGTGAAAGGTACCACCACCGGTCTCTATCAAATGGTGCCTTTAGGGCGCTTTTTAGGCCTGTGTCGTCTAAAAGAACGACACGAATTGGGGAGGGGTGCAGCTCTCCTTCTTCAAACGCGCAGTGGAGGAATTTCACAGCTCATCGATCCATTTGAAAGTCACCCATGTGAAGGCGTCTTCCCATAGTCCGCTATCCCATTGTTCTCGCCCGACGATGACATTTTTCTCGCGCAATACTGGAGCTTAGAAGTGTCCTCGTTTCCTATGACACCGAAGAAGCGACTTGTTTTTTCTAGCGTTCAGGCGGATCATCTGATTTAGGCGATGCGCCGCAACTGGCTGTCCGATAATGGGGACGGAGCGGGGCGGGGCGAAGACGGAATAACCTTCTTCGAGAGCCATTTAAAGAACGCTCCTGGGGAACCGCCAGGAGAGGTGAAGTTAGGCTCGGCTTCAGGCCCTTCCGTGAAATGGGCCATGGTTTACGAAGACACGTTGCCATAAACCCCACGCTAGGTGGGGGAGGCTCGAGGTCGCAATGCTTTGGGCCAGACAGATTAGAGTCCGCGCGATGAGTGCGGGCTCTAACTGTTTTTGAGCAAGCGCGCAAAATTCAGAGGAGGCGATGACGCCTCCTCTGCGAACTCGTTCGGACCTTGGCTAGTGGCCTTTTCTTGTTCTTTTCGTAGTGTGCCTCTATCGAGTTTCCAGAACCACAGACTTTCAGCTATCACTTCGCTGTGATAGCGATCTTCTTGGGTTCGGCATATTCGTGCTTTGGAACTGTTACGGTCAAGACGCCTTTTTCAAAGGTTGCTTTGACTTGGGCAGGCTTAACCGACGAGTCCAACCTGAACTTTCTCTCGAACTCGCCATAGGACCTCTCGCAGAATATGCAGTTGTCCTTCTTCTCCTCATGAGAGTATTTTCTCTCGCCTCGAATGCAAAGCACGTCTTCCTGCACTTCGATGTCTATGTCTTTCTCGGTGAGACCAGGAATGTCCGCAACGAACTTGACTTCCTTTTCGGTCTCGAAGACGTCGACGGGTGGCATCCATGTAAACGCGCTCGGGTTTCCTGCTCCCCAGAGTTCGTCCATCACTTTGCCGAACCTGTCGATGCTCTTGAACCTTTCAAACGGTGAATATCTTGCTAACATTTTCGTCTCCGACGCCGCGCGTTCGCGGCTCGGTCTGATAATGGCGCAGGTCCCAGACTTTTTTCGGCCAGGGGTTATGCGTCCTTGCAAACGTGGACGCAGGTGTCATGACAACAAAGCAAAAGGCGGATCGTGCGCGGAATAGCGTGTAGACTCACACCGTGACACAGAGCGAATCGCGCAAGGCACTTTCTAAGAGAGAGTGGGAGCTATTCGACCTTGCCGCGAACGGGTTTACCGACACAGCGATCGCCAACCGGCTCGGCATCAGTGAGGCGACGGTGGCCACTTATTGGGGCAGGATCAGAGTCAAGTACGGGCCCCTGTCGCGGCCAGAACTGATCGCCCACATCCTTTCGGAAAAATACGAAGGGCAGATCGTCGAGCTGAAGGTGGAGAACATGAAACTCGTCTCAGCCATGCAGGTCTCGTTGATGACGGCGAACTCGAGCCGGCA
>CAYYZP010000093.1:0-3602 GCA_964476165.1 uncultured Fimbriimonadaceae bacterium | reverse complement strand
GGCGCGCCTTGCTAAACGTTTGCGCGACGTTGCTGCGGACGTAGCCCTCGATACCGTCGAAGTAGAGAGAAGTGTGATCTTCCGGTGCTCCGCTCCAGTATTTGAGACCGTACTTGTTCTCAATGGCGATGAGGAGCGTGCCGCCTGGTTTGAGAAACTGCCTGACGTTTTTGAGAAAGTCGATGTAGGGCGACGGGCCAGGTGTGAACTTTCCGGCGTATTCAAGGACGCCAATTAGAGTGATATAGTCGAACTCTGGCCCGAACCCCATGTCGTTGAGGTTTCCGACGGCGACCTCCAGGTTCTTAGCGGCTTTGTGCCTCGTCGCCAAGATCTCGGCGCGCCTCTTTGAAAGTTCGTTGGCCACGACGGACTTCGCAGCGCGGCAAAGCACGCCTGTCACGGCGCCGCAGCCCGCGCCCACTTCGAGAATCCTTGAGTCCGGAGAAAATGGATACCAGGAGAGCAAGTTTTCGCGGACGGGGGACAAGTGGTACGCCATGGGCCAGTTTGGGTGGAGCGCTATCGCCTCCTCATAAGAGAGGCCGCGTGTGACGACGTCAAGGATCGCATATTCGACGTCGCCGTCCGAATACGCGTAAATACCGGAATACCTTGAGAGATCGATTCTGACGTTCCCAATGGTCATGATTTCACGACAAGTTCTTTCCCGAACTGAAACGCCATGGCACGCCTAAGTGTGCCGCGACCGTCGCACCGACGCAGGAAAGACAGTCACTGTCCCCTAACCTGTTCGGCTGTGCTTCCGTGCGGCAGATTGCTATGGGAACGTACTCCCGTGTGTGATCCGTGCTCGCGTCGGTCGGGTCGTTTCCATGGTCCGCTGTTAGGATCATTATGTCACGGTTCTTCAATTTGGAGAGCGCTTGCATCAGAATCGAGTCGAACTCTTCGAGGCATTTTGCGAATCCTGTCGGGTCGTTGCGGTGGCCGTACTTCATGTCAAAGTCCTCGAAGTTCGCAAAGATGAGTCTCGCGTCGCTGGATAACGCTTGATCGAGAGCCTTGGCGTGCTCTTGGTTGCTCTGTGTTCGGGGAGCGGCCCGAAACCCTTTGCCATTGAACAGCTCGGGCACGACGCCGATACCGTAGACGTCACCAACTTGGTCGATAAAGTTGTCCGGCGGTTCTAAGGAGAAGTCTTTCCTGCGCTCTGTACGTTCAAAGCCGCTTTTTTCGTCTCCCTTGAAAGGCCGGGCAATGACGCGCTGGACGTTGTCGGGCGATTGGAGCAGTGCGCGCGCCGTGCGGCACATGGCGTACAGGTCTTCGATCTGCACGACGTCCTCATGGCACGCGATCTGGAAGACGCTGTCCGCGCTGGTGTAGACGATCGGCATTCCGGTCTGGACGTGGAGAGCGCCGAGTCTTTCGATGATCGCAGTGCCGCTGGCTGCGACGTTGCCGATGGTCTGAAGGCCGATCTCCCTTTCAAACCTCTTAATGAGAGGGATGGAAAAGCCGTTTGGATAGGTCGGGAACGCGGTCTCGGTGATCACCCCCATCATCTCCCAGTGGCCGGTCACCGAGTCTTTCCCTTTGCTGAGTTCTCGAAGTCGCCCATACCGGGCGGTGGGGGCATCGCCAATCCCACACGCGGCGAGGAAGCCGACGCGCTCCAGGGTGGGGGCATGGAACCCCCCCACCGCGTCCCAGACGTGCTTGATGGTCGAAGGGCCACCGGCGTCCCCGAACTCTGCGGCGTCGGGCGCTGCGCCCGCTCCGCAACCGTCCAGGACGACGACGATGGCCCTTTTGTTTTCGTGGCTCAAGCCACGATGTTATTCGGTCGGCGGGATCGGGTCACCGGGAAGGGGCAGTTCGCCCCCGCCACCACCTCCTCGTCGGATGCCCGGCTGTCCTTCGAACGGGGGAGGCGTGCCCTCGAATCCGCCCCTTGGTGGCTGGCCCGTCGGCAACATGCCTTCGGCTACGACGTCAAAGCTCGACTTGTCGACCTTGAAAAGTCGGTTTCCGGCAAGGATGTAGAGGTTTTGAGCGTCGTCGATCATGACTGGTGCTCCGCCGGGGCCCATCCGCTGCATCATTCCAGCGTCGGGTCGACCTTGGATCAGGCTATTGTCGCCTGGCCCGCCCGCTCTCTGAATCCTTTCGGGGCGAGGGGGCTGGTCTTGGGCTTTGGCTACGCTCAGCGGGACGGCGACCGCCAAAGAGGCGATGCCTAGCACGGCGAGGATTGGGGCTCTTAAATTTTTGTTCATCGATCCGATCTCCATTCTTGGGCTAGTCGCCCAGTAGTGGGTTGGACGCCGCCCCGTCGAAAGTGTTCAGCGGCATACTGTGGAATGAGCGATGACATCTTCTCCGGTCGCCGTTTACGTCCACACGCCGTTTTGCCCGAGCAAGTGCGGCTACTGCGATTTTAACTCGTATGCGATGGACGGGGAGATCGTCGAGCGCACGGTACGGGCGACGGTGCGCGAGATCAGCGAGAGCCCGTGGCGAGGGCGTCCGGCGAAGACCGTTTTCTTCGGTGGGGGCACGCCGACGTTTCTTTCCGCAGGGCAGATCGTGGCGATTTTGCGCGCGGTCGTGGAATCGCACCCACCGGTCAATGGAGCGGAGATTACTAGCGAGGCGAACCCAGGGACAGCGGACGCAGAAAAGTTCGCGGCGATGCGAGGGGCGGGGTTCAACAGGCTCAGCCTCGGTGCGCAGAGTTTCAAGGCGAGCGAACTTCTCCAACTCGGGCGTGTCCATCAGGCGAGCGACATCGCCCGTGCGGTGGGGGTGGCTCGAAACGCGGGCTTCAAAAACCTTAATCTCGATCTAATGTTCGCGCTGCCGGGGCAATGCACGCGGGTGTGGGAGGAAAACCTATCGACTGCGGTCTCACTCAAGCCCGAACACCTCAGTCTTTATTGCCTGACCATCGAGCCGAACACGCGGTTTTATCGCTACTATCATCGCGGCGTCTTGGATCTTCCCGACGAGGACGCGCAGGTCGCAATGTACGACCAAGCGTGTTTTTTCGCGGCGCAACACGGTTACGAGCAGTATGAGATCAGCAACTTTGCGAAGCCAGGCTTTCAGTCGGAGCACAACTTGTGTTATTGGAGGGGGGAGGAATACATCGGTTACGGCCCCGGCGCGGTCGGGTGTGTCGCTTCTGAAAACGGAACGCGGCACCGCTATACAGTGACCAAGCACCCTGTCGGCTATTGCGATGCGGTCGAATCGGGCAAGGGACATTTTTGCGAAGAGGAAGACCTTGATGCGCACGACATCGCGTTTGAAAAGGTGATGATGGGGATTCGGCTCAACGACGGCCTTTCGCTAAATGGACTTGTTCACGACGTACACGGGCTCTCGAAGGTCGTGTCGCGCGGTTGGGCAGAGGTGGATACGGACCAAGTCCGGCTCACGGGTGCGGGACGCCATTTTTGCAGCGAGGTCGTTTCGCTCCTGGCACCTTGAGGGCGTTGTAAACTGCGCGCATGGCCCTGAAGATGTGGATGCTCGATGTCGCGCGCGAGCAGTCCCCCACCCTCGACCACCTTTACCAATATGCGTCCATGACGCAGGAAGCGGGATATGGCGCGCTCGGGCTTTATCTTGAA
>CAYYZP010000092.1:0-4619 GCA_964476165.1 uncultured Fimbriimonadaceae bacterium | reverse complement strand
GGAAGTCGGGGAGGGGATGGTGGTGCTGGACGCGGTACACCAGATCCAGGCCGAGTCGGCGCCCGACCTCGCGTGCCGATGGAACTGCAAGGCGGGAAAGTGCGGCAGTTGCAGTGCGGAGATCAACGGAATGCCACGCCTGATGTGCATGACGCGGCTCAGCGATCTTCCGCTCGACCAGGGCGTCACGATCGAGCCGATGAAGGCGTTTCCCCTGATCCGCGACCTCGTGACAGACGTCTCCTCCAACTTCCGCGCGAAACTGCGCATAAAAAAATTCACTCCGCGCAAACCGGACGCGCCCGACGGCACCTGGCGCATCGCACAAGAGGACGTCGAGCGCGTACAGGAGTTCCGCAAGTGTATCGAATGTTTTTTGTGTCAAAACGTGTGCCACGTTTTGCGCGAGCACAACAAGCACGAGACGTTCATCGGCCCCCGGCTCTTCGTTTACACGGCGGCATTGGACATGCACCCGCTTGATACGGAGGATCGCTTGGAGGATTTGAAGAAACGCGACAACATCGGCTATTGCAACATCACCAAGTGCTGCACGGTCGTCTGCCCCGAGCACATCAAGATTACTGACAACGCAATTATTCCGTTGAAAGAGCGCGTTGTGGACAGATACTACGATCCTCTTGCGAAGTTGTTCCGGTTGGGGCAGAAGAAGTAACGAGTGAGGACTCTAAATTGGCAAAGAAGGTTGACTTTCGACTTCAATTTTGGAGGCTTCCTCCGCATCTATGCGATAGTTGCCGCTTTCTAGCCGCTCGCGGATGAATCCGTAATAGGCTGGAACGATTTCGAACCCCCCATAGTCCCGGCCTTCTAACCTAGCAACGACTGCGGTTTGTCCTGATCCCAGGAACGGATCTACGACGAGGTCGCCGGGGTCGCTGGAGTACGCGATGATTTTCCGAATGATTTCCGCTGGAAGTTTCGTCGGCGTCTTAACGTCTCCGATCCAGTACTCGCGCTTGATTTCCCAGACGTCTTCCATGTCTCTATAGCGCTCGCTACCTCCGTTCTTATTGCGCTCATGGCCGTCAAATCGAGCGTTTTGATTGAACCTTCTTTTAGCGTCGTCTTTGCATACAAAGATACAGTGGTAGTGCGACGTGACGAACTTGCGCTTAGTCACAACACCAAACTGGTACTTCCAAATAATGTGATTCACCGTCGTGAATCCGACTTCATCGAGGGCCACCAAAATGTCCTTAAGGTTGTTCCACCCAGAGAAAACATACATGCTCCCCGAACTCTTGAGAATGCGATGCGCTTGCGTGATCCATTCCATTGAGAACTGGGCATACTCGCGTTCTGGTACTTCTCCATAACCTTCAAGTACCCTGGAACCGGTTCGATTGTAGTTGCCTCTTTGTGCCTTAAAGTCTATCGCGAACGGTGGATCAGTAACGATCAGATCAACTGTTTCTGATTTGGCATCTGCCATTCCAGAGATACAGTCCATGTTATAGATTTGGTTGCGAAGTTCCACACTCATCTCGATGTTGTCATCCTGATACGTCTCACAATGTAAGGGTCGGCTTCTTCGAGGTCTAACATATACTTTGGTCTACGAGGGTTCCCGTTTGAGTTCCTGCCTTGTCGCATGGTTCCAAGATCATTGAGCGAGTCCTTGTCGAATCTAAGAACGATGATCTCGGTCAATTTGGCTCTTGTTTTCCTGTGGCGGGAAATTGACGTTCGCTTTACACGTTCTTTCTCGTAAGCTGATGGGCCACCCTTCAGTTCAGTATGCCACTTTTGGAAATTCCGATCGACATCGTTATATTCGACGTCGCAAAGAGCAATGATCACGCCGTGTTCTCCGTGGTGTCGGATTGACTCGTCCATCGCCGACTTATCGTTCAGAATCGCCTTGTGATCGTCAGATTTGATGGCCTTAGCCTTAAGATCCCAATTAATCCTTCGAGTCGCATCGAACTTGACGTTTCCGTAATCTGCGCCTGGCATACTAAAGCCGACCTCTTTGAGACTCCAACAGCAGAATTCAAAATAGAACGCCCACCATTCCATCTGTCGCCACTGAAAGTCTGCCGCTTTGAGTTCAAGTACGCACTTCCTACCGTCCCATTTCGCAGGCAATTCCGACAAGATCGGAACCATCGCATCTACGTCAGACTTGAATGCCTTACTCGCCAAGCAAAGGTTTTATCCGTGATACCGCCAAACGATGGCCTGAATGGATGGTAGATTCTGTCGATGCCTTTCCGGCGAACTGCGATCCTTGTGCTGACGCTCTTAGCGTTCAGCGCGAACTCGATCTTTTGCCGACTTGCGCTTAAGGGTGGTGAGATCGATGCGGCGACGTTCACAGCGGTCAGGATATTCTCGGGGGCAATCGCACTCTGGCTGATCGTCGCAGTTCCGCGCCGCGCATCGTTCAAGAATCTTGGTGGCAACCGGATGCTCGCCGTGTTCCTGTTCGTCTATGCCGCCGCGTTTTCGTTCGCCTATGTTGACCTGAATGCCGCGACGGGGGGCCTGATTCTGTTCGGGTGCGTGCAGGCGACGATGGTGGTGCTCGGCATAGTTCGAGGAGAGCGACCGAGCGCGTTTGAATGGTGGGGGCTTTTGGTCGCGCTCGGTGGCCTTGTGTACTTGTTTCTGCCAAAACTGGAGGCGCCAACGATGTTGGGCGGATCGCTGATGGCGGTGTCTGGCGTTGCGTGGGGGTGCTATTCGATCTATGGGAAGGATTCAGGCGACCCAGCAGGGTCGACTGCGGGCAACTTCGCCCGTGCGGTTCCGTTCGCACTTGCAGTTTTTTTGGCGTTTGTTTCGCGTGTGCATGTCTCCCCCACAGGCTTGCTGCTGGCGATAGTGAGCGGCGCTGTGACTTCGGGACTCGGCTACGTTCTGTGGTACGAGTCGCTCAAATGGCTTACCCCCACCCGCGCGGCCGCCTCGCAACTCTCGGTGCCCGTAATCGTTGCCCTTGGTGGTGCCGCGTTTCTAGGTGAGACGCTGACTTGGCCGCTCCTTTGGTCCGGGCTGCTGATCGTCTCGGGCGCGTCTCTTGCGATCTTGGGGAAATCGCGTCGGGCAGTCGCCTGATACAATCAAATCTTGGATCCACTTATCGTGATCGGTGCGGGGGCGGCGGGCATCATGGCCGCAAGGCGCGCCGCTGAAGTGTATGCCATGGGTAGCGGCGACGTTGTCTACGATACCCGTGCAAGAAACGTCATGCTTTTTGAAAAGACCAGCCGCATCGGCACGAAGATATTGATCTCCGGTGGGGGCAAGTGCAACATCACGCACGACGGGCCGATTGAAGACGTTCTCGAGGCGTTCCGACCCAATGAAGCACGGTTCATCCGACCGTCATGTTATCGGTTGACGAACGACCAGATCATTGGACTTTTGACAGACCGCGGCTTGCGCGTCTACACGCGTGAGGACGGAAGGATTTTTCCCGTCGACCAGACAGCGAAGGACGTGGTCGCTATCTTGCAGCGGATGCTTGATGAGGTGGGGGTGGAGACGAAACTCAACTGCCCAGTCACGGGCATTCAACGCGACGAGGTCGGCGTGTGCAGAGTGACGTGGCAGGGGGGGGAACAGGCGACGAGGCATGTGGTGTTGGCCGTAGGCGGAAGTTCCTATCCAAAATCGGGAACGACCGGAGACGGATGGGCGTGGGCGGCTTCACTTGGACATACCATCGTCCCGGTCCGTGCCGCGCTTGCGCCAATCGACCTGAAAGACACAAGATGGCGCGAGTACAGCGGCGTCGCACTGCGCGATTGTGTGCTCAAGGCGCGACTGGACGGCAAGGAAATTGCGCGGTGGAGGGGGGACTTGCTTTTCACGCATACAGGTGTTTCAGGCCCGTGCGCGCTGGGTGTCAGTCGTGAAGTCGCAGAGGCGATGGAGCATGGCAACGTTTCTATCGAGGTCGACGTTCTTCCGGACAAAACTTTTGAAACCGTGGCGCAAGAACTGGTCAATTATGCCTCCGCAAATCCTCGGCGCAAAATCGGGACGATGCTCGATGACGTGTTGCCGAGCCGCCTTGTGGATGAATTGGCGCTTGACGCTGGCATCCCGGAAGGGCAAGTCTTCGCCGATCTCTCACGCCTCCACCGCAACCGATTGGTCGAGTGCCTCAAGGGTTGGAAACTCGGCGACGTGAGAGAGGTGCCGCTTGGGAAGGGCGAGGTCGTCGCCGGTGGTATCGCTCTCGACGAGGTCGATCCTCAGACAATGCTGTCGAAAAAATGCCCCGGCCTCTACTGTTGCGGCGAAGCACTCGACATCGCCGGGCCGGTCGGTGGATACAACCTCCAAGCCGCCTTCGCGACAGGGTGGGTAGCAGGCGAAAGCGCCTCCAAGTTGTGATCGACGCGTGGCCGGAGTCGCAGATCGTAATTTATGGCTTCACGTAAAACTTCCACGCCGTCTTGTAATCCTTCGACGGCGAAGACCCCATGAGGATCATCCGGACGGCGTCGATCGGCATGTTGTTCAGTTGCAGGACCGTGTCGTGGAACTGTTTGTCCGTCATCTTTCCCGATCGCACCAGATCGCGATACAAAGACCGCAGTTGCAGCGCGCCGGTCATATACGCCAGTTGATAAAGAGGGGGG
>CAYYZP010000091.1:0-5552 GCA_964476165.1 uncultured Fimbriimonadaceae bacterium | reverse complement strand
CTAGAAGCGCGGTTATGGTGGACTGACCAAGCTGGAACCCGGTCTTTGTAGATTCGTACAGCTTTCGTGCTTCGTCAAGCAGCCCACCGTTGAACTCTTGGATGACGGCTTCTGCGGCCTTGAGTAGGACAATGGCCTGTCCGACTTCCTGACGTATCTCGGTTTCAAGGGCTGCAATGCGTGCCTCCTCCGACCTGGCTGCTACCTCCATCTGGCGAACTCGGCTCCTTCTCTCGCCAAAGTCCAGCAAGGGAATCGTGAAGGCTATGCCGAAGCCGCTCGACCGTGGTTCTCGCGTGATGCTCTCGGCACGGAACTGGATCGCTAGGTCTGGGACTCTCTCAGCTCGTGCCAGCCTGGCCTCTTGTCTTGCTACGTCTCGATTGGCCTTTGACAGTGCTATCTCGGATCGCGACTCCAGCGCCATTTGCACGGACTGCGCCTCAATCGGGCTCTGAGCAACGAACTCGATGGAGGCGAGCTGAAGTAACGAGTCCGGTGGCTGTCCGGTGAGCGTTCTGAGCCTTCCGAGAGCAGCATGGGACTCTGCGTCGGCAAGCGCTACCGCTTGACGGGCCCTGCGGACTTCGATAACGGTCTGAGTGCGCTCGATCTCCGGTCGGCTGCCAAGCTCGACCTGCCGCTGAGCCAATCGGTCGACCTCCTCTGCGGTCGCAAGAAGCTCCTTGGCCACCGCAAGCCGATCTTGGGTGCGAACCGCTTCTTGGAACGCGAGCCTCGTGTCAAACACCAGGTCTCGAATCTCCAATGACGAGGAAGCGCGAACGCCCCGCAACAGCGCAGACGCGACGCCGGTTCGTGCCGCGCGAATGCCGTTGAGCTCCAAAGGCTGAATGAACGACAGCTCTTCGTCTGAGCCCGCGCGCGTGAAACCAGGCGTGAACTGGATCGTTGGATTGGCAAGTGAGCTGGCCGAGCGGACGCCCCATCGCGCCGCCTCGATTTCGAGCAAAGCGGCTCGGGCTCGTGGGTTGTTCTTAAGGGCTAGCGAGACCGCCTGGTCTTCGGTGAGCGGTTCCGACTGAGTCCACGGTGACGCGGTGCTAGACGCGAACACTCCAGCCGCCAGCACTATGGCTAGCCTGAGCCGAACCAGTATTGATGCATTTGCAAACGTGACGATTGACAAGTTTCCTCCGACGTAGAACTGCGAAGCGCGGCACAAGGCCGCGACGACCGGCGTCTATGCCAGAGGTGAGGGCGGAGCGCGGGAAGGGCGTTCCTCAGGCGGCGCATTCGGCCAGTGACCGTCAGACCTCAGCTCGTTGACAGGCTTTCTCGCAGAGATTGGCAGGCCGATCATCGTTACAGAGGCTTCAGGTGCTATTACCTCAAACGTTGGAAACACGTTCGCGATCGCGGCGGTGGACTCGTCTCGAGATCCGCGCGCGGTCAGAGCACAGCACTTCTTGCAGTCGCCTGACTTCGAAGAGTGCTCCTTACAGGCACTATCCTGTTCGGGGCACGGTGCTTGGGGGCACTCTGAACAAACCGTCCCATCCGGGCACACATAAGCTAACCCGACAAATTGGATTTGCGCAATTGCCAGGAACCCTATGAATGGCAGGAGTCGAACGAGGCTCAACGCCTTGTAGTGTACCAGACCGTAAAGGGGCTGCCCTGTTCGTACCGTCTCTCAAATGTCTCTCAGTTGACGGAGACGGGTTGAGACGGTCTGCGACCGTCGTAGAACCTATAACCGGGTTTTGAGGCTTGCCATATCTCCTTGGTAAAGAAGAGGTCACGAGTCCGATTCTCGTCAAGGGCTCCAGGTTTCTATCTGTCCGATTCTCTTTATACCATCTTCGCTAGCGTCGCGCGGCTTTCGTCGTCGAGTGCGCGGGTGTCGCGGATTTCGTAGCGGTTGAGGTCCACGTCCACTAAGACCAAGTGGGTGGGGGTATGCCACTGCGCGTTCTCGTGCAGGCTTTGTGTGACGAACTCGCGCGTGCCGCGCTCGGTTTCGACCGTCCAATAAGTCGATGCAAAAACGGTACGCGCTTCCACTATTTTGTCTATCTGTGAGGATAAATACCGCCGCCTCAGTTCGTCTTCCAATATCTTCTTGTTCTCTTTGTCCAAGCCAACAAGTCCCTCGGGCAGCATGACGATCTCGCGGTCCTTGCCGTCGACGATCGAAAGGTACTTGCCAGGATAGGAAATCGGCGACGCCCAAGCGGGTCGCACTTGTAGCCAGCACCTGTCCTCTGCGATCAACCGCAGTCGCCCTTCTGGAAAGTACGTGAGCGAAAATTTCAACCGATCACCCCCACCCCGACGATCTCGTTGATCTTGGTCTGGGTCTGCACGAGTTTATAGAACGTCCCGCGCTTCTCCATCAGTTCTGCGTGAGACCCGATCTCGCTCACTTCACCGCGTTCCAAAACGATCAGTCGGTTTGCGTTTCTGAGCGTTGAAAGGCGGTGCGCGATTGCAAACGTCGTGCGACCAGAAATCAAGTGCGAGATCGCCTCTTGTATCTGTTTTTCCGTCTCGACGTCTACACTGCTCGTCGCCTCATCCAAAATCAGGATGCGCGGGTCGTGCAAAATCGCACGAGCGATGCTGATGCGCTGGCGTTCGCCGCCGCTGAGTTTCGCCCCCCTCTCACCGACGATCGTGTCGTAGCCTTCGGGCTTCGAGACGACAAAGTCGTGTGCGTTCGCGGCCTTCGCCGCCGCCATGACTTCTTCAAACGACGCACCGGGTTTGCCGTAGGCGATGTTCTCCGCGATCGTTCCGTGGAACAAAAACGGCTCTTGCAACACGATGCCGATCTGACTGCGATACGAATGCAGATCGAGCGACGCGTAGTCGTGACCGTCGATCAAAATCCGTCCCGCGTCGGGCTGATAAAACCGCGCGATCAGATTGATCGTCGTGGACTTTCCTGCGCCCGAGTGTCCGACCAAGCCGATCATTTCACCTGGCTTCGCGACAAATGAGACGCCTTTTAATACAGGGTTCGACTTGTCGTATCCAAACCTCACGTTGTCGAACGTCACTTCGCCCTCGATCGTGTGCAAAGTGTCACCACCCCCACCCGCGTCGAGAGGCATGTCCATCATCTCGAAAATTCTCTCTGCGCTCGCCATCGCGCGGCTGAACCAGTTGTTCACCTGCGCGAACCACATGAGCGGCCCATACACCATGAGCAGATAGGAGTTCGCCATCACGAACTCCCCGAGAGTCAGCCGACCGATCAGAACGAAATAGCCACCTAGAGCCCAATTCACGAGCGTGCCCATCGTCACGCACAAGGACATTCCGCCGAGGATCGTGTACCAACGCTGATCCGCCGCGACCGCCGCGCGCAAACACTCGTTGTTCCTTTCTTGAAACCGCTTGTACTCGTGGTCTTCGCGCACAAAAGCCTTGACGACTCGCACTCCGCTCACCGCCTCGCTCACGTGCATGTAGATGCGCGCCCATTTTTGGCTAACTTTGTAGAACATTTGCGCGAGCGGCTTCCAGAACGCCATGCTGATCGCCGCCATGAGAGGGATCGGAGCCATGATGGCGAGCGCAAGCACCACATCGACCTTCAATAGAAAGATGAGAACGCCGATCAACACCAGTCCATTGGTCACGAGGAACGGCATTCCGTCGACAAGGAACATCCAAATGCGATCCGTGTCCTGGGTGATGCGACTAGAGATCGATCCGACCGGTTTTTTGTCGAAATAGGCGATCTGCAATCGCTGAACTGTCTGAAAAGTCGCCGCGCGAAGGTCTGCCGCGATGTTCGATCCGAGAAAAGTCATAAGTCGGTTGCTAAAGACCTGTAACACGACCGCAACTGTGGCAACGACGCCCCACAATCCAACAAAATAAAGGATTGCGCCTGTGGTTGCTTGCTTTTGTGCCAATCCATCCACGATCAGTTTCTGCAATTGGGGGGGGATAAGGTTGAGAGCGGTCGCAACGACCGACACCCCCACCAAAACCAAAACTTTTTTCTTGTACGGCTTCAGGTAGGCGGCCACGCGCGCGAACGTCTTGCCGCGGTTGAGGCACGCGGGGCACACGCCGTCCTTTTCTGGGAGCAACCGACCGCACTTCTTGCACCGCGTCGCCTGCTTCTTAAGATTGATGATGAGTTCTTGGCCCTTGGCGAGTTGCTCGATCCCCCGCGCGGCCTCCGAAAACCTGTCAGCAAGCGTGAGCGAATACGCCGCGACCACGATGTCTTCGTGCGCCTTCGTCCGCACGAGCAACCGCCCGCCCGAGACAAGCGGCTCGTTGCGCGCCGAAACGATGTCCTTGATCGGCACGCGCTGGACCACCGCGCCCGCCTGGTCGAGCGTGGAGACCTCTTCCGCAGACACGACCATCCGCCTGAAGCCGAACTGCGCGTCTTCAGTCATATCGGCCGTCAGATCGATCAGAGTTTCATCGATACTGCGGCCCTGGGTTTCGGTCGTTAGTGACATGGGTTCGCGGGCTGTGGGCGCAGCCCTCTTTTGGGGATACGCTTATTTTAACACAGTTTGAGTCTTGGGTCTAGGGTGCAGGGTTTAGGGATCAGAACGGGTGGCGCGGTCTGGCCCGCCAACGTTCCGAATGGTTTGATCGTCAACTGGCTCAGGGCAGACCGTGACGATATGGAGGTGTCCGGAGCCCCCTCTCCGCGAATGTTTGTGTCGCGGGGAGGGGGTGGGGGGCCAGGACTTGTGAGCAAAAGTTTGAAGAAAGCAGACCTCTCCACCCCAGCCCTCCTCTCCTCCCCGGCACGAACATCCGGGCAAGAGAGGAGGGGGAGCGCTACTCCAACAATCTCAGAAGATATTTCCCGTAATCGTTCTTCGCCATCGGCTCCGCGACCTTGCGCACCTGCGTGGCGTCGATCCAGCCTTTGCCGAAGGCGATCTCTTCGGGGCACGAGATCATGAGCCCCTGCCGGCTCTCGACCGCTTCCACAAAATTGGACGCCTGCAGCATCGCCTGGTGCGCGCCGGTATCGAGCCATGCGAAGCCGCGTCCCATCACTTCGACGCGTAATTGGTTCTTCTCAAGATACAACCGGTTCAAGTCCGTAATCTCCAACTCACCGCGAGCCGAAGGCTTGAGAGATCGCGCCATTCCCAACACCTGCGCGTCATAAAAATACAAACCCGTCACCGCGAACCGGGACTTCGGCGCTACAGGCTTTTCTTCCAACGAAACCGCCCTGCCTGCCGCGTCAAAAGCAACCACGCCATAGTCCTGCGGGCGATCGACGGGATACGCGAACACCACTGCCCCCCCCTCCAAGTTTGCGGCGCTTCGCAAGAGTTCGCTCAGCCCGCGACCATAAAAAATGTTATCGCCAAGTACGAGTGCACAAGGCAGACCCTCAATGTGTTTTTCTGCGATCAGAAACGCTTGTGCCAGTCCCTCAGGCTTCGGCTGGACCTCGTAATGGATCTGCATCCCCCACTGCGACCCGTCTTGCAGCAACCTCTGAAACGCCGACTGCTCGTGCGGGGTCGTGATCACGACGACCTCCCTGATCCCCGCAAGCATCAGCACGCTGAGCGGGTAGTAGATCA
>CAYYZP010000090.1:0-5595 GCA_964476165.1 uncultured Fimbriimonadaceae bacterium | reverse complement strand
CGCGTCGGCATTCCGGTCGAAGGGCCCGTGCGCTGCACGTCGAAGACGACCGCCGGCACTTCCGCGTAATATGCGAGGCCAATGAACTCGCTCATCAGCGATATCCCCGGCCCTGCGGTGGGGGTGAACGCGCGCGCGCCGGCCCACGAAGCGCCGATCACCATCCCAATTGCGGCCAGTTCGTCCTCCGCCTGCAAGATCGCAAAATTGTTCTTCTTCGTCTCAGGATCGACGCGGTATCTCTCGCAGAAGGCCCGGAACCCCTCCATCAGCGAAGTCGCAGGGGTGATCGGATACCACGCCCCCACCGTTGCGCCCGCGTAAACACAACCGAGCGAGGCAGCCATGTTGCCGTTGATCAAGATGCTGTCCTTGGTCGCCTCCATGCGCTCCAACCGGATTGGAAGCGGACAGTCGCAGTTCGCTCTAACGTGGTCATATCCAAGACTGATCGCCATGTCGTTGGAATCAAGGAGCGCCTGCTTCTTAGAGTATTTTTCCTTTGTCAACTCCCGGACGATCTCTGGGTCGATTCCCAGCAACCCAGCGAGCGCCCCCGCATAAGCGATGTTCTTCATCAAGATGCGCTCTTTCACTCCCTGAAACGCCGCGTTGCACATCTGCGCAAACGGCACACCGATGTACGTCACGTCGTCGCGGACAAGTTCTTCCTTCAGCGGCCAGGACGAATCGTACAACAGCCAACCACGCGACCTCACTTCTGCGACGTCCTCCGCGTATGTCTGCGGGTTGAGCGCAACCATCAGATCAAAGATCGGTGTGCGCGCCGTGTAGCCGTCCTTGTTGACGCGGATTTCGTACCACGTAGGCAGGCCTTGGATGTTGGACGGAAAGATGTTTTTGCCCGTCACTGGCACGCCCATGCGAAAGATCGCCTGCATGATCAGGCTGTTGGCGCTCGCAGAGCCCGTGCCGTTCGCGGTCGCTATTTTAAATGCAAAGTCGTTGGTCTGGTCCCTCACGCCGACACCTGTCCCGCGGTCTTGAGTGGCGTCGTCGCTGGGCGGCCCGCATAAGGGAGATCGATCACGAACCTTCTCATATCCCATGCGTAGGTCGGGCATCGCTCGGCGCACAGCCCGCAATGCAAGCAGAGGTTTTCATCCTTCACCATCACTCTCTTTGTCTGAATAAGCGGCCCCGAGACGTACAGCGACTGGTCCATCTGGTTTGCCGGGGCCGTCAACCGCATTCTCAAGTCAGATTCCTCTCCCACCGGGGCGATCGTCAGGCAATCGACTGGGCATATGTCGATGCACGCGTCGCACTCGATGCAAAGTTTCTCCGTAAAGTGCGTCTGGATGTCGCAGTTGAGGCACCGCTGGACCTCTGCCGACGCCTGCTCGAAGTCGAACCCTTCCTCCACTTCGATCTTCATGTCGGTGAAACGTTTCTTGAGGTCCACATGGACCATTTTCTGCCGCATGATCTCGGAATAGTCGTTCTTGTACGACCACTCGTGCAGTCCCATCTTTGTGCTCGTGAGGTTTATGCCTTGGGGGGGGCGCTCCGTGATCGGTTGGGCGTTGCAGAACTGGTGCATTGAGATCGCCGCTTGGTGTCCGTGTTCGACCGCCCAGATGATGTTTGCGGGCCCGAACGCCGCGTCGCCCCCAAAGAACACGCCGTCGAGGCTGCACATGAATGTCTTCTCGTCGACGACCGGCATGTTCCACTTGTTAAACTCGATCCCCATGTCGCGCTCGATCCACGGGAACGAGTTCTCCTGCCCGATCGCCAAGATAATGGTTTCGCACGGGATAGTCTCGTTGCCGACCGACGTCTGCACCAACTTTCCATCGACCTCTATTGAACTGAACTTCTCGAACTCCATCCCCGTTAACTTGCCCCCCTCCACGACGAATCGGACGGGGCTCAAGTTCTCCAAAATCTCAACCTGCTCCTCTTCCGCGTCCTCGAGTTCCCATGAAGACGCCTTGAAATACTTGCGCGTCTTGCGAGCGATGACTTTCACGTTTGTCGCGCCGAGACGCTTGGCCGAACGACAGCAGTCCATCGCCGTGTTGCCGACACCGATGACGAGCACGCGCCTGCCGACGTCTTTAATGTGTTCGAAGTGGATGGATTCGAGCCACTCGATACCGATGAACACCTGGTCGCTGTCGTGGCGTCCCGGTAGATCGAGTTCCTTTCCTTTCGGCGCGCCGCTTCCCACGAACACCGCGTCGAACTCTTTCGAGTCCATGAGGTTCTTTAGACTCTCGACCGGAGTCGAGTAATTCATCGTGACGCCCATGTCCACGATGTATCCAATCTCTTCGTCAAGGACCGTTGCGGGCAAACGGAACGAAGGGATGTTCACCCGCATCAGGCCGCCCGGCTTTGGGCTCTTTTCAAAAATAGTCACTTCGTAACCGATGGGCGCGAGATCGTTGGCCACCGTGAGCGAGGCAGGTCCGGCGCCGATCAGGGCGACGCGCTTTCCGTTCTGTTTGGCTGGCTTGCCAGGAATCTTGCCCTTGATGTCTCCTTTGTGGTCGGCTGCCACTCTTTTAAGTCTGCAGATCGCGACGGGCTTGCCGTCTACGCGGGTGCGGCGGCAGGCGGGCTCGCACGGGCGGTCGCAGGTGCGGCCCAAGATGCCTGGGAAGACGTTGGACTCCCTGTTGACGAGATACGCCTCGGTGAACTTCCCTTGCGCGATCAGGCGGATGTACTCAGGAACGTTCGTGTGGGCAGGACAAGCCCACTGACAGTCCACGACCTTGTGATAGTAGTCTGGACGGCTGACGTCCGTCGGATGCATCGCCCCTTCATTATGACCCGCCTCTCACCCAGTCCCCCCTCCCCGTTCAGTTTGGTGCTTTCATGGATCGGTCGTGGCTGTCATCGAACCCTTCGTGACTTTCGATATTGGTAAGCCAATAGAACGAGATACATAACTGTGACCGCAAATGCATCGTCTTTTGGTCGTCTATTGGTCAGCATGTAGCCGACCGCGCTCGTGCCACTGACAGGCTCTCCGGATCTTGACCGAGCGCCCTGGTCGAATTATCTACCCGGGTTTGTTGCACCGCTTGATCTCGTTGATCAGAAAGTCGATGTCGGTAAAGGGGTCGCCGCCGGTGCGTTTCCAGCGCACTCGGCCCGTCTTGTCGATGAGGATGGTCGAGTGGAGTTCCATGCCCTCAAAATCATCGTAAGAGGCGAAGCGACGCGCGTTCTCGTGCGCCTTGTCCGAAAGAAACGTGACGTTAACGCCTTCAAGCGCGACGGACGCCTTGAGAGATTCCGGGGTCGCACTGCACACAGCCAGAACGACCGTGTCTTGCGCACCCAAGTCTGACATCCGACCGTTGATCGAATTGAGTTGCCCCACGCAGTGCACGCACGCCTCTCCTAAGAAGAAGACGAGCACCACGTTCTTGCCCGCATAGTCCTCGAGCCGAACCGGTTTACCTTCACGGTCGACCACATCTAACTTCGGCGCACTAAACGGCTGCCAGCTCATCGGCCCGAGCGCGTCGAGTTCTTGCGGGAGGTACTTCCTCTCCTTGCGCGGCGTCTCCGCTATCAGGGGGGGGTTCAGTCCGAGTCTCTCGACGTCCTCCAGCCACTTCAGCCCACGGTCCGCCTGCGACCAGACGTACGACAACCGACCCGCATAGTAGGTCGCCCGCTCTTTGTCCCCCACCGCGAAGTGAGACAAGGCTAATCCTGACAAGGAAAACCCGTCGTTGGGCTCGTTCCTCAGCGCCCGCTCGTAGCACTCGATTGCCAGTTTCTGGTCGCCGTGCTTGCGATAGTGGTCGCCGAGCAACCGCATGAGCGGCCAAGGCTGAGAGGGTGGATCGTCTCCATATCCCCTGCCGTCGCGCTCCTTTTGTTCTTCGTCAGCGGCGTTCAGCAAGAGCCGCTGGCCATCGAGCACGTTCCCTTCTGACAAGAAGATCAAGCCTTCGACGTTGTCGATCGGGACTTGAGCCCATTGAGGCAGTTCGTCGCCCTTTGCGTCCGTGTTCATCTTTCTGGCAAGCGACCTCATATCGCTTAAGCGGTCCTTCGCTTCTCCCGTTCGCCCGAGTCCATTCAGTGCAAATGACTCTGCATACGCCCGCAGAAACTTTCCAAAGTCTTCACCGTCGCCCCATGGAACTCCGCCTGGCGCCAAGATCTCGTCCCACTTTTCAAACTTGATCAGTGCACGGATCAGAGCGTCCTTGCCTTGCGAGACGATCCTGCCGTTTTCGTCCGGGTTGTGCTCCGGATCGCGCGGAGCGGACAACATGTCCCTTGCTCCTTGCAAAGAAGCCTCAGCCATTCCAAGTTGCTCTTGGATGTAGCAGAGATAGTTGCGGTTGTGCGGATAGTTCCAAGTCTCGAACGGCAGGGCGAGCCGGTCGTTCATGTAGCGGAGTTCGATCCGCGTCGCGGAGTCCATCGCTATCGCGGCCTCGTGCCACATTCCGATCTTGCTATAGATGTGTCCCGGCATGTGCATCGCGTGTCCGACCTCTGGAGCGGACTTGCTATAAAGTTCGCAACTATTGATCGCCTGCTCCGAAGAGACGCCGTCCCAATTGTGGATGCTCGCGTGGTGCGCGCCAGGGTGCAATGGGTTCTTTGCGAGCACCTGTTGGATCACGAGTTCGTTTGAATACGCGCTCCCGTATCCGATTTCAAACAGAGCAAGCAACGCTTTCGCTTCGACGTCGTCGGGAAACTTGATGATGATCTTTTGGAGATTGTCATTGATGGTTTTCGCGTGCTCTGTCGATCCCGGGGCGGTTGCTTTTTCCCACGCCTCGATGTACATCCGCTCTCGCTCGGTGACCTTGTCCTTCCGCTTGACCGCCTCTTTTAAAAACGCCTTGTACCGATCAAATCGTTTGCCTTCAAAGGTCGACTCCATGCTGAACCAATTAAATCCGCATCGTGCAAGACTCCAATAAGCCATCGCGTTTTCGGGATCGAGTTTGAGGCACCACCTGAAAGACCGCTCGGCCTCTTCGAACCAGAACGAGTGGAGCAGGGCGTTGCCCTGGTCGAACCACTTTTGTACTTCCGCTGTTTTGACTGTGATCGGAAAGGGAGCGGAACCGATCCCAGGCATCTCCCATGGCTTGATCCTCATGCCTGAATCGAACGCCGTCCCGTGCTTCGAGTGACCAGTTCCGACCTCCTCCTGCGCCGCCCCAATCGTGCACGCAAAAACCAACAATACGGCCCCAATCGACCTCGTTCTGCATGGCGCAAACCTTGCGCAGGTGTTTAGTTCGAATCTCATGAACGCATCTTACCGGAGCCAATCCAACCAGACTTCACTTCGATGGAATCGAAAGTACATGGCGAATACGGCAAAGCCATGCGCATATAATGGGGCATCTTCCCATGATTCCCATCCTTCAGGTCGGAGCAGCATTTGTTCTATCTAGTACCGCCATCGCCTCAGCGGAGCCGATCAAGCACAACTATGACCTTAAGCACGTGCTGTGGAACCTCTCGTTCGACATGGAGAAGGGCACGGTGAGCGGGGATGCGACCAACACGCTGACTTTCACAGAGGACGCAACGACCGTCGAGTTCCACGCCGCAGACATCAGTTTCACAAAA
>CAYYZP010000089.1:0-10406 GCA_964476165.1 uncultured Fimbriimonadaceae bacterium | reverse complement strand
CGGTGCTTGCCCCCGCTCACGCGCCCATCGACTATGTCGAGGGTGTCGCCATCGGGCCGATACTCCCACTCACCCTTGGACATTGCGTCAGCGTATTCGAGAATCACATCGAGCTGCGTGGGCCGCAGCACCAACCCGGTTTCGTTCTCCCTCCAGGTCGCCGCGATCAAGGTCATGGCCCGAAGCGGCGTGATGTCCTCGACCGTGAAGACTTCATCATAGTCGATGGGCGCGCTGATCGACATAAAGCTGCGCCCCCTGGTTGGACGAAGGGACTGTCGGGCGAATTCGATAAGGTCTTCGGGGCTTGGTTCCATTTAAACTCCTCATCAATGGGCCGGGGCTTCGCACCCCGGCTGGAGGTTTGAACAATCACCTCTAAGTTCCTGAGACTAAGCTAAGGTAATGCCGTCAAACACCGAAGCATGCGCCGTGACAAACCAGTTCGTGCCGTTGCAAAAAAACTCCGCCGAATCGCCCACGACCGCTTTAGAGTTGACAAACAGCAAGGTCAAAACACCCGAGACCGAGAATGATGGATCAGTGGCCGAATTGACATCCAGAGTGTGGACTCCGCCTATGATCGGCGTGGCCGCTGCACCAACGACCGTCAGTGCGCCACTGGTCGGTTGAGTCTGTACGATGAACGTAAGCCGAACACCCGCACTACTTGCAACCGCAGGAAGCGTGGAGGCAAAGCCAGCCGCGTTGTTTAGGAAAAACACCGTCCCGGTCTCAGCTGCCGTAATAACGTTGGCCGTAGTGACAACCTCTGTCAGGTCTTTTATGGTAGGAGTATTGATGATTGGACTCGTTAGAGTCATACCCGCGCCAATGGTCGACGTGCCCGTAATAGCCGGTGACGTGATGGTTGGACTCGTTATAGTCATACCCGAGCCAATAGTCGACGTACCCGTAATGGCAGGTGCGGTAATAGTAGGAGTATTGATGACTGGAGTCGTTAGAGTCATACCTGTGCCAATGGTCGAAGTACCCGTAATGGTCACTGCGGTAAGAGTTGGGGCCGTGATGATGGCGCCCGTGATGGAGGCGGTATCGGACGGTTTAAGTCTACGATACTTGTGTGCTTTGATTGTCATGCCCATGGGAATTGTTCCTTTTGCGCGTTACGAATTTGCGCTTTAGAGAAAAGGGACGGGACGCCTTAAACGCCCCGGCCCCATATTGCATCCTGGTGAAGTTAAGTTAAGGCCAAGCACCAGGGGGTAGGAGAACTATACCGCAGTCGCGAGCGCCCGGGCCACCGTGGCAGTCCAGGTCGTGGTGCGACGCGCATCGACGGTGCCGTCGAGGCGAAGGATCGCGAACGGAATGTACGCGCCGCCGACCGAAAGGGAAGCGACGTTAGCTTGGAAGCTAAGCACGTCACCAGCCTGAACCGTAATCGGGAATGAACCCGGAAACGCAATGACGGTGTCGTCATCGAGTAGTTCGGTGTCGGCCACAATCGCGGTCTGCGCTTCTTTCACACCGTCGCCCTTTTTAAGGGACGAGATGGCGTGTTTGCCTAGGGTTAAGCTGACCAACGTGGTCGCCGTAGCGCCGATGCCGGTTTTCTTGGCAAGGGAGATAACGGGTTGGACCGTGTGATCGGTCATGACTTCCGTGATTAGTGCGCCAAACTGAAGAATGGTCGCATTACACGGGATCACGTGATCTACGATGTTTGCAGCGCCCGTTTCGGTCTGCACGGAAGTCGCCGCATTGGAGATGATATAAAGACCATCTGTGTAAGCCATTTGAGTTTTCCTTTGTGTTAAGCCGAGGGGCCAAGGGGCCCCATCGGATGATTCGTTTAGTTTATCGGATGATTAGGTCGAGCGCACGACAACGATATGGTCTTCGCCATCGGTGGAAAAGTCCCACACGTTCTCGAAACCCAAAAGCGCATACCAGGCCACGCCCTTGCTCCGCCCGTAATCCTCGGGGATTTTCGCGCGAATCTCTTCAGCCACCGCGACCGACTCGATGACGGGGTCCGAGCCGAAGAAAATACACTCACCGAGAACACTACCGGAACCCACGCCATTGGAAAGCGCAGCGGTGTTGTTCGTTTCGATGAAACGACAGCCATAGAACCGCCCAACCTCGCCCGTCAAGAGACGTTCGGGGTCAGCGTACTTCACGACTTCCTCGAAATCCGGGTCGTCTTTGATACCACGCAGTGCCTTCACTGACGCGATGCAGACGTAGTTCTCACCGTCCCAGGGAGGAACGGGGTTGCCCGTGCCGATGGTGGCATAGACGCCCGTTTTCATGGCGTCGATAATTTCCTTAACGTGGAAAACGTTCATGTTTACAAGAGCCGAGGTGTTGACGGTGCCGTCAACGTCGAACGTCCCAGCGCTCGCGGTCGTGGGCGAATAGGAAATGTCACTTTCTTTGAACTTGGTCGCGACCGCAAGGTCCATCGCCTTCGCCATATCATTGCGAAGCGCAACAGTAATCATGTTGTCGACGGCGAACTCACTCAGGTCGTCGAGTTTGCCGGTATAGGGAATCGCGTTGCCGTACTCTTGCAGCACCAGGGTGCCCCTCTTGAGCAGGATGTTGCTCTCTGGAATGCGGTTCGACTCGGAGATTGCTCCGCCTGCGGTTTGAACGTTCGACACTTTGTTGAAATCAACGGTGTCGCCCTTGCCCTTGCCGATGGCCTTTTCCATGCGTGTGAACTGACGGAATTTGAACATCGGTTGGGTAGCGTTACGAAGGGTCTTCGAAAGCTTCGCGTTGGCCAAATAGCCACCCGAAGCGTTCAGAGCCCAATTTTGTCCTGACATGATAATACTCCTTTGGAGTTGTGACTACACTCGCATGCGCTTTTGTTGCAGGGCCGCGCGCTCCCGAATCATAGTGGTAAGCTCGTCCTCGTCGGACGGCTCTGCGGCCGCTTGGGGCGTGCCACTAGACCTTTGGGTCGGCGACTCTACATACGCAGCGGGGTCGAGCGCAGTGGTAGATGATGTTCCGGCGATGCTCGCAATGTACTTGCGGGCCTCGGGAATTGCCAGGCGGAGACGCTGGTCACTTGAGAGATTTTCGGGCTGTTTGCGAACGTACATCGCGACGATTTCTTCGTGGCGCGCCAGGTCAGGATGCTCGATGCGGAAGCGGTTCACGACGGCCTCGTTGGCCGAATGGGCGCGAACCTCGTTCATGGTTTCCTCGCGCACGCGCCGGGCCACATCACGCAGAACCTCAGAGGGCCTGGTGAGAAGCCGCGCGGCAAGCTCTGCCTCACGGTCGTTGTCGCTCTTTTGCGACGGGTACATGTCCGTGAAGCTGCGCTGCGTTTCGTGGGTCACTTGGGGTTGATTTCCTAATGACTCGAACTTCGCCTCAATGTCCGCGAGGCGGCGCGCCTGGTCACGATTCTGCGACTCTAGTTCCAAATAAGCCTTGTCTCTATCAGCGGCACTCTTGAACTTTTCGATTCCCGTACCCGGCTCGGTGCCTTCGAGTTCTGGGGTAGTTTGCGTCTCATCTGCCATTTTACGACTCCTTAGGTTGTGCCGTGCGTCGTACACGGGGCCTGTGTTTTTGCCTTGGGTTATGCCACGTCCGATGGACGCAGGGCCCTAGGTTTACTGCCGATACTGTTCGTTCAAAATTTCGGATGCTTCGCCTCCGCGCAGCACCTGGCTCGCGAGTTCGCGGCGTAGCGCCCACATAACGGTCAACTTGGCCCGAAGGTCAAGCAATGTGCCCAGGTCCGCTGGGGCATCTTCGAGCGCCTTTTCAAAGTACGCAATTCGTGCGGCGAATACCGGACCTAAAGTCCGCATGATGGTCGACGCGCCTGCGCCCGCGAGCGACTCGTCGTTCAAGAGTCCCAGGGCCTCGGGGCTGTGGGTCTTGCGGGGTACGGCCATTAAGGCGTCACTCCGGCGCCGTGTTCAATCGAGATGCTGCCGTCCGCGCCCAGGGTAATGCGAGCGTCGGGCATTTGTGACCGACACAACTCTAGGGTTGCCTGGCCGTAGCCGCCCGCAGGGGCGACGATGCTGCCGACTCCGCCACGCGTGTCGGCCCGAAAGCACACCGACGCCGGGTCCCCGGCGAGGGCCTGGATTAGTTCCGGTGAAATGGTGGTGCACCCGCCGATTGACAACATGGCCGCGATCATTAGATACTTCATTTGTTCTCCGCGCTTTGCATGGGAACGTTTACGCAGCCCGCCCAGAGACCTTCGCTGAAGCGAGGGTCTTTAGAGAGTTCGGACATACGCGCCCGGCCCGCGATCGCACACTGTTCCTCGGTGTCGTAGGGTTTCTGGTCGATGGTGATCTGACCGCGCCATAAATATACCAATAAAAGTATCGTTTTCATGGTATTTTATTTGGCTTGGAACTCTTTGTTTTTGGCTACCCGTATGAACGACTCCTTGGACGAAGGTGACGCCTTGCCGTGGAGCATTTTCCCTGGACCTGGCCACTTGGCCCCGACGCTGTCGCGCGTGGACTTTAGTGTCTGAGGCTTGCCGGTCTTGTCCTCGGGCGTTTTGACTTTCCTGAAACCGTCCGCGAGTTCACCCTTGGCCTTGGAGCTGGCAGAGATTTTGGTCTCTTGGTTCTCGGGCTGATTGGCCTTTTGATCATACCACCCGGCTCGGTCTTTTTGGTTCTGGTTCATTACGCGCGTTACGCTCATGTGTGACTCCTATGGGTTAAGTTAGCATTTGTAGAACGATGTGTCAAGAGTGCGGCTATTATTTTCGCGGCCGCACGCGCGACGCGCCCGTTGGGTGGAGGAGTTCCCAGGGCGCTAGACGTTTACCCCAGGGCGCCCATAAGGGCCATGGGGTTATTCATGCTTCCGCCTTGCTCGGCTCCTTGTTCGCCTGCGACCTGTTGGGCTGGCGTCGGGCCGGTTCCCTGTTCAGGGAATGGAGTGCCTCCCGCTGCACCTTGTTGGCCCATGACTTGCACAGCCGGTGCGGGTTTGAGCAGGGCGCGTTCGGGGTTCCAACCCAGGGCCATGGATATGTCCTCAAGGACATAGTCCACGTTGAGGCGCTGGAGAACTCCGGGGATGTTCCCGGCGATCTGGAGGAACTGTCCGATTTTCTCTAGGTTTTTCTGTTTGTCGAGCATCACGCTGATGCCCCGGGCCTTGAACTGAAAGCCATCGTCACCGATCATCAGCATGTAACGCTCGGCCGGCGAGAGTCCTTGGAGCATCACGGAAGCTTCGGGGAAGTTCTCGACCAGGCGGGGCATCGAATAGTTGGTGTGAAACTGGTAAATCGTCTTCGCTCCCAGTTCCAGTAACGGCTCAATAACGGTCTCTTCCACCGTTCGTGCGGCATCATCCAAGCCTTCGAGGGCCTGGGTAGTTTTGGTGGAAACTTCTGTCGCGGTCTTGCTTCCACCACCGCCAAAGCCAGAAACGAATTCTGTAATTTGTGTCCCCTTTTGGAAAACACCGTCGAAATACGCCAGCGCATGGATTGCCTCGGCTGGCATCTTACCAACGTCAATCGCCCGAATGAGGGGTTTGTCCATGGGTCCGGAAGATAGTCCCTTTTTACGAAATGTTTTCCCGGGAAACACACCATCGGCAGCCTCCGCTTGAGAGTACAATTGGTCCACGTCGATCTCGAATGCCTTGATGGCGTCGAACATGGCGCCATCGGCAATCAGGTTCGAGAGTTCCGTTATCATGCAGGCGACGCCCGCAACGTCCTCGACGATGCCCCGGTTGTATGTGGAGAACGGTACGACATAGGGCGTGCCCATGACATAGGGCGCATGACCATGGAAAAAGGGATTGGCGCGCGGCTTGCGTATTACTTCGATGGGGTCGCCGGTCACGCTGCCCACGACGGTGAACGTCGCGTCGCGCATCAGAACCTTGCCATCTTCGTCGAAGATGTCGCCCCAATAGTGGAACAGGTTCACGCTCTTGAGGAAGCCGGTGCGTGACGAAGGCATCTCGCCCTTGCGCGAGGACTCGTCTTGGGAGTCTACGTCTTGGCCTGAGACATTAGGGACGAGACGGTCCACCGCTTCCGCATCATAAATGCCCTTCTTTGCCATCGCTTGCAGGTCAGCGACGAGCGCTTCGGTTCGCTCAATAACGAAACGTCCTTCGCCACCAGGTACAACCCAGAACTTAAAGGGGTCGACCGCACGAATCCCGAGTTTGCCCACAAGCTTTTGGCCCCGCTTAGGCTTCGCGACACTTTTGGTTTCATAGCCGGTCTCCAGGCCGAACGACTCAGTGGGAACTTTTGTTTCACTCATCTCGACCGTAAGGTCATTGACCCAGCAGTACTCCCACCACACCTTCATGATGATCGTAGAAGTGATGAGACCCACCTTGAGGGCGCTGGAAAATTCACGAATGAACTCAGCGCGATCCAGCCAATAGTCCAATAGGGAGCGGGTGAACAGGCCCTGCTGGTATCCCACCCGCGACTCGGCCTCAACACCGAAGAAGTTGCGCATACGGACAAGTGCCCGGCGAAAGGTTGCGGTGGCGCGGTCAACGGCTTGGCGGACCAAAGAGATATTGACTTTGGATTGCCAATTGGCCTTACCACTCCAGTCGTAGATTCCATTGTAAAGGTCCCAGGATTGCTTCCATACGGCCTCGCGAGGGCGTCTGGCTTCGTCCGCCGACGAAAAAGCATGTTTGAAGAATGCCAGAATCTGTTCGTCCGTTGGGACACTAGATTTGAGTTTCTGTTTTGCACCTTCTTTAACCTCGTCTTGGGCGAGCTGGACTCCAGTGTACGTCGAGTTATTTAGGGCCATAGGGGATAGTTCCTTGTTTCATTGCGTTGGCATTGCGGAAACCATAGGTAGGCGTAGCGATAGGCGGGGGCGGCATGCCGCTCAGGTCCATGTCGAGAACGCGCGTCGCGACATACTGAAGGGCGTCGGCCGGATGCGAGTAGAGATTCTTCTCGGGTTTCTCGCGCAGCTGCCCCGAGACGTTGTATGCGTAGTGATAACCTCCGTCCATGCCTCCTATGATCATGACACACGACGGATCAATAAGCAAGGCCGGATCGCCACGCACGTTACGTTCCAGGAACTTGCGCACGGCCCCGAGTCGTTCCGCAGGAATCTGGACCCCTGGGGTAACGTTCAGATGGTAAGTGGTGCGATTCGCCAGCATGGACACGGCGGTGCGCTCGTCGTTGGCCGAACGGGCGAAACCCGCAGGATCGACGACTTCGTAGAACTTCTGTGCCGTAGGGTACCATTCCTTGGTCTTGAGGGATACTTCCTCAAGGAAGCGCTCCAGGCCCATGCCCGCCTCGCATATCTCGCGCAGCACCACGAGGCGCATCCCGGGCCAGAGTTGCGTGAACACGCACGCGGGGTAAAGACCAAAGTCCCAGCCCCGAATGATCGGCAGATGTGCCTGGGCGACCAAGGGCCCTTGGGACACATGGAAACTGCGTTTGAATTCCGACCCGAACACGGGCTGCCCCCGGAAGCTCTGCCAGCGGATGTTGTACTCGCGCTCGAAGTTCGATGCCGAAGTGCCGCGCTTCGCGTCGTCGACGAATGCCTGGTTGTCTTTTAGTGGGTCACTGGTGAAGTGCGTCAGGACTACGTGAAAGCCGTTTTGCGGATTCGTCCATTCCCATATGCCTTTGGTTGGACTCGTGGTCTCGACGCCCTGGGGTAGGTCCGGCGAGTACTCCAGGCCACTGGGCGTGCCCACGAGAACGTCCGCGAGCGGTGAAGGTTTAGAAAGGGCCATTGGTTGAACCACACGTAGTGACCGGCCCTATACGATCGGCATAGGTCGCGGTGCCCGAGGGAAACTGCACGGGCAGCGGTTGGGGCAGCGGTTGCAAGTAAGGCTGGGTCGGTATCTGGCTACCATAATATGGCATGAAGGTCTGGCCCGAAAGTGGTGCCATGCAGTCACCGCATCGGCAGAGTCGCGTGTTCCAGCCACGTACGAAACTCCACTGGGGGTGATGCTGGTCGTCGGTCATTGGTCCTCCTGAATATTGTAAGGCATTGTTATATCAGAGTTTCATCAAAGCACAGCTTTCGAAATGGGCCATCTTGAGCAGAAGAGATAATTGTAAGTCTTCCCCCGCCTTCAATGGTCGGTCGAGCTGCTCCCAGAGTTTCCATCGCATCGCTCCAGAACGCAAACTCATCAAAGAGTAAGGCCGAGGCTGTGTACTGCCGAAGCTGCGCGGCCCCGCTCGGTAAACCCATGATGTACGAATCGAGGCCGGGAAACTCCAGAGCACAGTACTTACTCCGGACGGTGGGCTTGAGAATGGTGCCGTCAGGTATGTTCGTATACATGAACTCGCACCTCCGGACCAGCTCATCGGATTTTTGCTCCTTGTCACTGATGATGAACACGCTGCGGCCGGGGTGAAACATGGCAACCCAAAGGTGAAGCCAGCACCCGAGCCAGGACAGCATCATGCGGCGGCTCTTGGGCAGCAGCAGCATGGGCTCGCGCTGCCACGCGCGCGTGATCTGTTCAAGGTGTGTTTTGATGGGAAACGGTTTTACGGGATGCACGAAGTCCGTCTGGTCGAGCGTAAAGATTTTGCCCTCTTGGATTGGGGACCAAGGGTCATTATACCAACGCTTCATCGTCGCGGCGATCGTGGCCTCTTGGGATATGGCCATTAGACAATGCTCCGCGCCCGGAACGTCGACGCGACGTTGTGTGTGAACGAATCGTTCCCTATGTCATTGGCCTTGGCCCGGAGCCAGTTGACGACGGAGTAGCGCTGCGCGTCACTCAGTTCGTTTGCCCTCGTGATCGTCAGGACCACGCGCCAGTCCGCGTTCTCTAGGTCCAAGGGACTCGTGGTCACTGGGGTGACGGCCTTTGGTCTCTTGGCCTTGGGTGCGTTTCGCGCCCCTGGGGCCTTGTATCGCTTCGATGCGGGTCGTTTCTTGAGGGTTTTGATTACGTCCATTTTCACGCGGGTTTTCTCCTCATGCGCCGGATGCGACGCATCTCTCGGGTGCGGCGTTCGTCGCGCCACGCGCGGACGCGCAAGTAGGTCTTGCGTGGCTCGTAGGCCATCAGGTGCACAAGTCCGCAGTCGCAGCACGCCATGGACTCGACGGCGATGTGTTTCTTGTTCCATCTCAGGTACACGGGCTCGCCGCCTGCGGGCGCCTTAATGGTCCCGATCAGGGGCTTCTCCTGGGGTTTCGCCCCCAAGGTCTTGCGTTGCGATTGCGGCTCCGATTTCACTGAATTCGGCATCTGCGATTTCCTCCCTTGGTTCTTGGGTCACTGGTGTCGTCGCATCAACATGCTTCGGTGTATTGTCGAGGCGGTTAAGTTCCCTAATAATCGACTCAGCGTCAGCGGTGACGGTGAGGCGTTTCTCAACCTTGACGTATCCACTGCGGTCGAGTATCTCCAGCGCAGCTCGTAGGCGACTTCCGGGACTGACCGCCGTACGCATAACCTCTCGTACCACATCAAGGGCCTCGCTTGTGAGGCGCTCCATGCGCGCGCGAACACCCCTGTCGGCAAGACGTGTCTGAAGGTCGAATTCACGCTGAAACCTCGGTCCAGCCAGCATTGCGTCCAGGTCGTTTGCCGCAAGGCCCAGGTCCGTGACGATGTTGCGGGGTTCCTGCTTCTCCAAAAGGCGACGGATGATCTCAAGTTCAAGCTCCGTGAATTCCTCGCGGTCATAGGTCCGCGCGTCTAGGGCCGTGGTCCTGTGTGTGAGGGGCGTGATCGGCCCTTGGGGTTTCGGTGGTTTGCGGATACGGCCCATTGGACTCAAGCTTAACACCCACCCCGGGGCGTGTCAAGAGTCCACTGGTCACGGGGTCTTGCGGCCGGGGTGACACGTCGCGGCTTACCACTTTACCCGAGGGCATCCGGCCCAACAGGCCGGTGCCCGAAAGGTGAGTCGATCGAGCACTTTCACTTTTGATCACTTGGTCTCTGGGTCACTTGGTTTTTGGGTCTTTGGGACTTCGGTAATTTCATTGAGGAATCTTTGATCAAATTCTCTCTTATATAGGGGTCGAGTGGGTACGGGTTTTCGTGGCCATATGGGCAAAACCCCAGTGAAAACGCGGCGTTGCAACGGAAATCTCCGTGATCAATTAGGTTTTTAGGGGTCGTAAGTACCTGATATTGCAGTGGTCACTCGAATGTTCACTTGATCAACACTTTTGTACACACGACAAACCATGACAACTGGGTCACTGGGTCACTGGGTCACGCGGCCTCGGGGCCTCGCGACCGCCGTCTTCGGCGGTTCTTCGGCGTTCCCACGCCAATGTTCACTTGAATGTTCCAAAAAGTACGTAAAAGTACCAAAAGAATGTTCACTTGGCCATTCTAAGTACGCGTTTTTGTTAGTGGTTTATCCGATGGCAGGCACGCGCGGGGCACGAGGGGAGGGTAGGGGT
>CAYYZP010000088.1:0-2777 GCA_964476165.1 uncultured Fimbriimonadaceae bacterium | reverse complement strand
CGTCGCAACGACCACGTCGGGGTAGCGTTTGAGTTGCTCAATCTGTGGGCGGATCGGAGTCCCCCCCACCAAAAGTGCGACGTGGACGCCAAGTTCGAGGAAAACTTCCTCGATCTGCTGAGCGAGTTCGCGGGTGGGGGCGAGCACCAGTCCGAGTTCGCCCTTTTGCAAAAGGGCGGCCATCGGAGCGGCGAAAGCGAGCGTCTTACCGGTGCCCGTCTGGGCGAGTCCGATGACGTCGGCGCCATTCATAAGTGCAGGAATGGCTTCTGCTTGTATTGGGGTCGGCAAAACAAAGCCAAGGCGAGAAATTCGCTCAAGGACAAAATCTGGAAGACCCAAGGCATCAAAGCCTGTGTTGGGTTGTGGTTTAGGCATCATGGCCCGGGTAAGGTTGTAATTCGACCGGACAGTCTCATTATGGCACTTTACGGGCCACGCACGACCATCAGGCCCGTTTTGAACCTGTGGAGGGGGGTCACTCCTCGACCAGTTCGGACTTTCCCTTTGACTTGGTCGCGACGTCAAACGCCTGTGAACTCATGTCCCGATTCGACTCGATCGTAAGATTCTTGACCACGCCGTCCCTCACTCTGACGACAAACGTGCGCGTCTCTTTCTGCGTCACATCAAGATTAAAATCTGCGCTCGGCGATTCGATCGTGAGTGTATACGCACCATCGGTTTTCGATTCGATCGTAACCGTCTGGTCCTTTCCCTTCCCATTGATCTCGAGCACTTTGTAGATCGCTTTCAACTTTCCTTCAGTCGTGCTCTTCATGTTGCCGAACGCCATCGATACTGGAGGAAGTTCGTGCTCCCAAGTCGTGCCCACACTGATATCGCCACCGTGAAGAACAAGACCGTCCAGTCCGCTTGCAGCCTCCGATTCGACGCCAGATCGGAACCCGTCGACCTGATCGCCTTTCAGGTTTCCGTTGTTCGTAATTTTAACATCCGTGACTTTGCGGTCCGGTGAAACTAAAAAACTCGTCTCTAGGCCGGTCGGGTCGCCCATCATGTCGCCCATCGGCCCATCGCTCTCCATCTTGAACTCGCTGAGTTTTGTATCGATGCGCATCCAGCCGTCCTCGATCCCTTTCACCTCATAGACCTGCGTTTGGCTTGAGGTCATTTTCATCGTCGTCCCCATCGCCTCTGTGTCGGCGTCCTGAGTGGACTTGTAAGTCAATATCGTGCCTGGCGTCAAATTGAACTTGATCTGCACGGTTTGGGCCGGTGCGTTCGAAACCGCGATGGCAAAAGAAACGAGGAGCGCGTTCATGTCTTTATATTATCTAACGTTCGTGGCCGTGTCGTGGGTCGTTTTGATGGTCCGCGTAGTGGTCGTTTAATAGATCCCTCCCAAAATCGCATTCAAAGTCCCGCCAGACCAGGTGGATGTGGTTCGCGCGGTTTTGAGTGTTGTCGAATTCGATGATGAACGTGGGACCCTGGATGCGGAAGTAGTGCGGCGCGCTCCGGTCCCGTGCGCCCATCCAGGCGAAGACGATTTTGTCAAGACCGGCACTTTTGATTTCAGACATTCTTCTGTCGAATTCGGTCGATCTTTGCGTTCTCGCGATCAGCATGATCAGGCCCATTAGATCGGTCTGTTGTGCTTGTGTCATTTCTTGATAAGAGAGACCAGTGTTCGACTGTCTCATCGCCGCACTGTTTTCTGACGTAAAGATGTCGCTCGGTGCGTTGGGCGCGATAATCGCCTTCCTTCTTTGCCCGTCTGTAAGCGTCGAAAGAAAGTGGATTGCATGGTCCTCTTCCATTTCTAGCATCCTTAGTCCCTTATGGGTGCCGCCAGAAACTTCCGCAGGGTTTGCACCGAAGAACTGCGGCGTGCTCGAAACCATCTTCTCGCCGTCGAAAGTGAAATTGAGAGAGACGTGGTGCCCTTCATACCGCAACCCCCACCGCGCCGACTTGTCGGGGATGCCGAAGAAAGTGAAGAAGTATTCGTCTTTGTCGCGGCCAGGGTTGCCTTCGATGTCCTCTAAGACCGCTTCCAACGTGCGCACAGTCTGCGTTCGCTCGTATCCCAGATCGCTCAGCGTTGCTTTGATGAGCGCATGCGCCTTGATCGTTTGAACTGCGTTCAAATCGCTCCAACTCACGCCTTCTCGACTCGCTGGCGTGTACCGCCAATGCGTGCGATAGTCCGCACCAAACGACATGACCGCCCTCCGGCGCTGATTCTTGTCGAGCGAAGTGAGAAATTCTTTCGCCGAACCGACAACGTCTGCCGCCCTGTGATCCCCCCCCGCACCCAACGCGATCAAAGAAACGATGATCGACAACGTTTTTAAGTTTTTCATGACAACATGACGACAATCTGACGACAACCAGACGACTACTTGCCGACGCACCTTACACCAGCATAAACTGCTCGTGATACAACTTAGCATACAGCCCTCCGTGCGCAAGAAGTTCCGAGTGGCGGCCTCTTTCAACAATGCGCCCACGGTCAAGCACCAAAATCTGGTCTGCGGCAAGGATGGTCGAAAGCCGGTGCGCAATCGCGAACGTCGTGCGGCCCTTCATCAGGTTGTCTAAAGAGTCTTGGATCATGCGCTCCGTGCGCGTGTCCAATGCCGAAGTCGCCTCGTCTAAAATCAAAATGCGCGGGTTCTTGAGGATCGCGCGTGCAATGGCGAGCCTCTGCTTCTCCCCACCGCTTAGTTTATAGCCCCTCTCCCCCACCACGGTTTCGTAACGGTTCGGCAGAGAATCGATATGGTCGTAGATCGCCGCTGAGCGGCAGG
>CAYYZP010000087.1:0-2895 GCA_964476165.1 uncultured Fimbriimonadaceae bacterium | reverse complement strand
TCGGTCGTTGGGGGGCGTCCCTGAGTCATTGGGGGATGCCCCTGGACCGTCGGGGGGCGTCCCTGGACCGATGAGGGTCGTCTCGGAACCAATGAGGGACGTCCAGATTTCATTGAGGGACGGTGTGGAAAAGTTCTCGTCGAAACGCGTCACACGCGCTTTTTATCGGCGTACAAAAAAAGTATCCACCTCAACAAACGGTGGATAGGAACAATGAAAAATGGCAACAGAATATTTTCCATCAGGCGACGTCGACTTCTCGGTATGGGGGTTTAACTTTGCGACGCAAGTGCCTGCCGTTGTGACGGCGGTCGGTCTGCCGATCACAGTGGACGACGCGTTCATCGCGGCGCGCACGGCGTACTCCACCGTTCTCAACGCGCACATCGCTTCGCAAGCGACTGCACTCACGGCAACAGGCGCGAAGGATCTGGGCAAAGAGACTTGCATTGATCTTCTTCGCCCGCTCGTCAAACTTTTGCGAGCACAGCCTCTCTTCACGAATCTGCACGCGGCGACACTCGGGCTCCCCGTCTACGACGACATTCAAACGTCGTCTGCGATGACCCCCACCATGTCCCTCGAAACGCCCGCACTCAACGTGAACAGCGATGCGCGGTTGCGCCACGTCATCGACTTCCGACCCGTTTCGGGAACGAGCGCGGCGAAACCCTCTTGGGCGCGAGCCTGCCACATCCGGTTTGCGATTGTTGCCGCCGGAGCGACGGCGCCTTCGCCGACGGACATGCAGTATCTGGCTTCGGACACGCGCACTCCTTATGCGTGGGACATCGCCGCCGAGCACGCGGGCAAAGACGTCTGGTACTCGGGCGCTTGGGAGAATTCTGGTGGCGAGCGCGCCAACTGGTCTGATCCCGCCAAAGCGACTGTGCGAAGCTAGTCGCGTCACTTGAGTTGGGGGGAGGATCTGCACGAGACATTCAGCGAATTGGGAAATCGCTCACACACTATTTACTCTTCCACTTTCTTGACCCCTCCCCGCATTTTGACCTCCACCCCCTGCCCCCTCTCCTCTATCGACCCCCTCTCCTCAGCGCGACGATCCACGCGCAGATCCTCTCCCTAAAGGGAGAGAGGGCTCGGTTCACACTCCGAACATGGACATGAAGATTGCGTCCATGCGCGGTTGGGGGTCGAAGTTTTCGTCGAGCATGTGCGATGCGAGGCCCAGACCGAAAAACGTTGCGAGCAAAAGTTCGGGATCGTTGTATGGGGTTTCTTTTTGCAGACCCGCTTTGCCGATTTGGTCTGCAAGCAAGGACCGCCACTCGTCCCAGATTGCCACGATTTTTTCTTTGACGGCAGGGATCGCGACGCTTGCCACATAAAGACAACCTAAGACTTTTATGAAGCGGCTCTGCGGTCGGCAATACGCTTCGGCCAAAGCGAGTTCCTGTTCAATCGACTCCTTTGGTCCGCTCGCGCCTTGCTGGAACTGCAAGCGGTCCCTAATCAATTGGTGCAGGGCGTATTCGGCGACGGCGACGATGAGGTCTTCCCTGTGCGGGAAATAGTAATGGACCGTCGCGTGGTTGATGCCGAGCGATTTGGCGACTGTGCGCGCGTGCAGACCCTCCAGCCCTTCGGTGCCCAGGATGTCGTAGGCGGTCTTTCTGATCTGGTCTTCGCGCTTCACCGCTTGATTCTGACCAAAAGGTCAGGGGTTTGTCACCCCTTTGGTGCAAGTGCGCCGCCTCGTGCGTCAGAATCCTGAAAATGGACCCTTATCCGAGGACGTGGGCTGAGATCGATTTGCCGACCCTCGGTGCCAATTTGGGGCGGGTTCGTTCTTTTGTTGGTCCTTCGGTCAAGGTCGCTTTGGTGGCGAAGGCGGACGCCTATGGGCACGGGATGATCCCCGTCTGCCGGTACGCGGTTCGCAATGGTGCGGACTGGATCGCGGTTGCGACGGTGCAAGAAGGGATCGCTCTGCGCGACGCGGGAATCGAGTGTCCGGTGTTGGTGCTCTCGCCGATGTTGGAGATCGAGGCGGAGCAGGCGGTCTTCTATGGGTTCGATATTGTCGTCGAGCGACTTTCGACTGCTGTCGCTTTGGATGTTGCTGCAAGAGGGGGGGGTCGAGCGCGGGTGCATTTGAAGATCGATACGGGCCTGTCGCGCTTTGGGGTGATGCCCGACGAGGCGGTGGGGGTGGCCCACTCGATCTCTCTTTTGTCAAACGTTGATCTGGTGGGGGTGTCGCAGCACTTTTCCGCTTCTGCGATGGATGAGATCGAAACACGTCGCCAGACCGACCTGTTTCTTTCTACTCTTGCTTTGCTTTCAGCGGAGGGGATTACTTTTGAGACCGTGCAGATGGCCAACAGCGCGGCGATCTTGCGATATCCAGCGACGCACGGTGGCTTGGTTCGGTGCGGGCTCCTGGCGTATGGGTTTGGAGAGACTTCCCGTCTGCTTGGAAACGCGCCCGTCATGACTTGGAAGGCGCGGGTGACGGCCCTGCGCACAGTGCCGAGCGGTACGGCGCTGAGTTATTCAGGCTCGTTTGTAACGTCGCGGCCATCCATCATCGCGACGGTGGGGGTCGGATATGGCGACGGGTATCCGAGGCACGCGAGCAACAAGGCGTTCGTCTCAGTGCGCGATTCGGTTGCGCCTGTGGTGGGTAACGTGTGCATGGATCAGTTGCTGCTCGACGTGACTGATCTGGGGGGGGTTGAACTTGGCGAAGTTGTGACTTTGATCGGCGGCGAAACGAGCGCGGACGACCTGGCAAACGCCGCTGGCACGATCACGCACGAGGTCTTGACAAGATTAATGTCGCGCGTGCCACGACGCTATAACTTCGGCAAATAATTTACGATCCGTTGCGCGAGATCAATGAGACCGAAGCATCGAAGATGTCCGAATGGT
>CAYYZP010000086.1:0-2284 GCA_964476165.1 uncultured Fimbriimonadaceae bacterium | reverse complement strand
GTCACCTGTGACCCACAGTTGCCCCCAGCGCCGATGATGAGCGGCACGAAGAGCATGAGCGCAGGTATCTGCAGGCCCATCCCATAGTGCCTCATGACGGCTCCCGTAAACGTTTCTGCGACGAACAGGGCGCACAACCATGGCAGTCGTCGTTTGACCAATTGCACGATGCTCAATGAAAGATAGGCGTCGGCAGTGCCGCTGACCGCGCCGAGGGCAAGTACGTCCTCGGTTTCCGCCTCCTCCAAAATTTCTTGCGCGTCGTCTCCTGTGAAGAGTCCGACCATTCTTCCTTGCGCGTCGATGACGGGCAGTGCGTAAAAGCCGTAACGCCCCATGCGCCTTGCGGCCTCTTCGTCGGTTTCGAAGACGGTCGCCGTGACGACATCCTTGTTCATCAGTTCCGTGACAGGAATGTCCTGAGAGGCCCGAATGCCTTTGCGAAGGCTGAACACGCCGAGCAGATGGTCCGTTCCGTCAAGTACGAAAATGTCGTTGACAGTCTCGTACTTGTCGTCGGGCGCTTTGCGAAGGTCTTCGAGCACCTGGCCCATCGTCGCCGTCGGCGGAACGCGGAAGAAGTGCTCGGTCATGAGCCGCGCGACGCTGTCTTCGGGATAGGCGAGGAGCCGCTCGATCTCTTTGGCGTCTTCTCTCGGGATCATTGAGAGAAGGCGGTGATATCGCTCGTCGCCGATCTCTTCGCGAAGATCCAGCGCGTCGTCCATGGCGAGCACGTCGAGGTAGCGCGCGAGTTGCACGTCGGGAAGTTCGTAGACGAGCGCCTTCGTCGTCTCGGTGGGAGCAGAGGTGAGAGCCTCGCCTGCGAGGTCGTCCTTGAGCCGTGCCAGGAGGGCGATCCCCTCGTCGGTGGTCATTCTTTCGAGAGCGTAAGCGATGTCCTCCGAATGCACGCCGTCCAACTCGACGACGTTCGTGTCTGTCGAGGCGGCGATCGCGGCGAGCCGCTCCATCAGTTCCGCACTTGCACTCATAGGACACGTAAACAATGGCACATTCGACCTTAGATAGGAAACGGTCGGGGACGATTGCACCGGTATCATCGGACTCGGTGCAGGAACAGTTTTCACAGCATTTGGCCAAGAGCGGGCTTATTCCTGAGGGGGCCACCGTAGTCCTCGGGTACAGCGGGGGAGCGGACTCGACGTGTCTTTTGTCGCTCATGGTCGCGCAAGGGATCGATGTCGTAGCGGCGCACCTTCACCACGGAATGCGCTCCGAAGCCGACGATGAACTTGAGCAGTGCCAAAAGTTTTGTGACAGCCTGAATGCGCCTTTCATGTCTGGAAAGGCGGACGTACCTGGGCTTGCCCGCGACCAAAGGGTCGGTATCGAAGAGGCAGGCCGCAATGCGCGGTACGAGTTCTTCGACCAGTGTATCGTTGCGGCCACCGCTGACTTGATAGCGACCGCGCACACTTTGGACGACCAAGTTGAGACCGTTTTGTTCAATCTATTGCGCGGCTCGGGGATGCGGGGCGTTTCGGGGATTCCAGAATCGATCGGAAACATCGTACGCCCGCTTTTGCCTTTTACCCGCGAGGAGACGAGGCGGTATTGTGATGAGAACCGTTTGTGGTTTCACGATGATCCGGCGAACGAAGAACTTCAATTGAGCCGTGTGAAACTACGGAAGAGCGTAGTGCCTATCCTCGTCGGTATTAATTCTGCGGCAAAGCAGAACATCGCCAAGTGCGCGATGACCCTTGCGGACGAGGACCGGTTTCTGGACGGGATGGCGGCGGCGGCGCTCGAACAGGCGGAGATCGTCTCAGAATGCCCGTTGGAGTTCTTGTTCCGTGATACGCACATCGTCTTTGACCGTTATCGACTCACAGACATTCCCGGTGTTCTTTTGGCTCGGTCGATCAGGCTGGTGACGGGCACACTTGGGGCTGCGCTCGACTACGGTCAGACCCACCTTGTGATCGACCAACTTGCAGAAGAGTCGAGCAAGGGGTCGGTGACTTCAGAAGGTGGTCAGGTCGTTGTTGAGTGGGAGGAAGACCGGGTCGTGTGCAGGTTGCTTAAAGGCGTGACCCTCGAAAGGACGCCCGTCTCCGTGCCGGGCAAGACCGAAGCCGAGAACTTCAATTGGGTTCTGGAAACAGATGAAACCCACGGGAGGGATTATTTGCGTCCCCCTGGCAGTCTGGACGTCGTCGTTGGGCTAGGGAACCTCAAGCCACCTTATCATGTCCGCGGTATGGAGCAGGGAGAATCGATGACGCCACTCGGGGCGTCCAACCCAAGGAAGTTCGTC
>CAYYZP010000085.1:0-2804 GCA_964476165.1 uncultured Fimbriimonadaceae bacterium | reverse complement strand
GCGGTTATGTTGTGTTGTTTTGGACACTGGGATCAAGAGTGGCGTGACAGACATGGGAATGGAGGCGTTCGGAGACACGATGCCCGATGTGGTCGTTTGGGCTCTCGTCGTCCACATCCGAGAACTCCAGGCCAATGCGCTGCGCGCAGAGTTCGGATCGCCACAGAGCGTCGATGGCGTTTTCTCGTCGCAATACGCGAAGTTCCGGATCGAGACGATCGTCGACAAAGTTCTGACGACACCCTGGTCGCTCGATTGGATGCCCGATGGCAACATGCTCGTGACCAACCGGCCCGGAGAGATGTTCCTGTTCAGGGGCGGCACAAAAGTCGCGACTGTCGAGGGCGTTCCTCCCAGCGTGGAAATGGGCCAAGGAGGACTCATGGAAGTACGCGTCCACCAACCGACTGGCTGGGTCTATTTGTCGCTCGCCGATCCTTCGCCAGCGGGAAGGGGCGCCATGACGAAGATCGTCCGTGGAAAAATCGATGTTTCTGGCGGCCGCGCAATGTGGAAAGACCACCAGACGATTTTCAAGGCTGACGATTCCTATTATAGTAGCGCGGCCATCCATTTTGGCAGCAAGATCGTTTTCGACGATAGCGGCCACGTGTTCTTCTCGGTGGGGGAGCGCGGGACCCAGATGCGCGTTCAAAGGGAGAACAATACCCCCTATGGAAGGATCATGCGACTCAACTTCGATGGTACGGTGCCAACAGACAACCCGATTCCCGGAAACCCGATGTGGTCGAAGGGCCACCGCAACCCGCAGGGCCTGACCATCGATCTCCAAGGCAATGTTTGGGACTCCGAGCACGGGCCTAGGGGGGGGGACGAGATCAACCTCATCAAGAAGGGCGCCAACTACGGATGGCCGATACGCGCCCTCAGCATTAACTACAACGACTCGCCGTTCACCACGCCTTGGAACGAGCCGGGTGAGAACTTTGAAGTCCCCGTTTTCCGGTGGCTGCCTTCAGTTGGCGCGTCAGGACTGGACGTCGTGAAAGGAGACGCATTTCCGGCCTGGACCGGCGACCTATTAGGGGGGGGGCTCGCAGGGAACAACCTAGACCGGTTCCGGATGAAGGACGGCGTTCTCGTCGAGCACGAGGAACTCATCCACGGCATGGGCCGCATCCGCGACATAAACGTCCACAAGGATGGGACGATTTATTTGGCTATCAACGGGCCCGACAAGATCGTCCGGCTAGTGCCGGTGAAGTGAGTCACGAGTGACGGGTTACTGGTTACAGGTTTAGGGACTCGGGACTTGCAACTCGTGGCACCCGCATACCCTCCCTTTTTCTGCACTCACCACTCATCACTACTCCATCACCTTGTCCAACCCGACCACAAACCCATCGAGATCGCGCACTTGCCGGATCGCCAGTTTCACCCCTTCCATGAACGAAAGCCTGTTCATTGAATCGTGACGGATCGTCAAGACCTCGCCTTCGCCCCCAAACATCACGGCCTGGTGCGCCACCAGGCCAGGCAAGCGCACGCTATGCACGCTTACGTCCCCCACCAGGGCCCCACGCGCCCCAGGGAACTTCACCGAAGTCGTAGGGTCGGGGTTGCGCGCAGACTCGCGCGCCGCCGAGATCAGTTCGGCGGTCCGGATACCGGTCCCAGAGGGCGCGTCGGTCTTTTTGTCGTGGTGCATCTCGATCACTTCGGCGTTTGGCATCCACCGCGCCGCTTCTTCTGCGAACTTCATCATCAGCACCGCGCCGATCGCAAAGTTCGGCACCAGTATCCCGCCCACCCCCCCCTCACGGCAGGCGTCTGCGACCTGGGCCTGTTGCACCGCGCTCAGCCCGCTCGCCCCGATCACGGGCGAGACACCATTGCGAGCCGCCACCACCGCGTGCGCGGTCGCGCTCTCAGCGTGGGTGAACTCGACCATGACGTCGCAGTCCAAAAGCGGGTCGGGCAATGACTTGACTGTGCCCGAACTGTCCACTTCAAGCACGACCTTCATATCCGAGATCGCCCCCACCGCACGGACCGTCTCCGATCCCATGCGACCCAATGCCCCCACCACGCAGACCCGAATCACGAACCAACCCTCCGAAGCATCGCGATCGTCCCGCCCGGCGTCTCCTGCGATGTCTTGTAGGGCATCCCGAACTCATCGACGTAGAACGTCGTCTCCTTGCCGACGGTCACGCGGTGTGCGTTGATGTCTTTGCCACCAAATTTGATTTTTGCGACGCCCTCATACTTCACGGTGCGAGAAAGCCAAACAAAACCATCAAAGGAGAACTCCCAATAAGTCAAGGTCACCCCCAGCTTCGGGGCCGATCCGTAAAACCAGGCCTGGCTTCCGTCCACGATCACCGCTTTTTCGTCAGAAAGCACGACGGTCTGTGTTTCCTTCGAAGAACCAAAATCGGTTTCGACTGTAACAGACCGAACGTCGAACACAGCAGTCATCGTCACCTTTCGCGACTCGTCAGAATAAGTACGGACGGCACTGACCGGAGCGCCGTCGCTACGATAAGTCCTCCGCTCGATGATCTTGTATTTGGCGGCTTCTTCATCGACTTCAATAGTCGTGACCTTTTCGCGCCCGGTTCCAGGCACGATCCCGCGCTGGTATGTCACTGTTCCATAGGGCTTTCCTGCGAGGGTTGCGTCGAGAACCGCAACTCTTGCGGCGATCCCTTGCGTTGCGCAAAGCATGGTGACCAACAAAGTGCCGCTCATGACGGAAGTCTACACGGTCAAGGGCCGAAGGCTGGTCAGAGTTCGCCGCCGGTCAGCCGCCGATATGTCCCAATGACCTTCTCAACGTA
>CAYYZP010000084.1:0-4143 GCA_964476165.1 uncultured Fimbriimonadaceae bacterium | reverse complement strand
CACATAGCGCCGGAGATCGACTTGAGGAGGTGGCATGGACAGTCCGTCGGAACGTTCTCCCTTGCATTGGCGACGGGCGCGGCAGCCATGTTCACGTCTCAGACAAGTTTCGTACAAGGCGCCCCCTGGATCGCGCTCGTGCTCGCTCCACTGTATTCGGTAGCGTTCTTCTTAATGACGGACTGGCTCAGGCTCGCTCCCATCCCCGATTCGATCAAAAAACGCGCACCTTGGGCGTTTCGCGCTCAGCGGGCGAGCAACTCTTTATAAAACTCGATCGTTTTGCTCGCGATCCCCGGCCACGCGAACTTGTCGAGCGGTGCCTTTTTTTCACGACGAGTACCGACAACCCATGCCTTCGCCTCTTCCAACACTGAGGACGACAAGTCGCCCTGATAGGTCATCACCCAATCACGCCCCACCATGTCGCGCAGTTCTGGCATTGAGCCGATCCCTGGCACCAGCACAGGAACGTCGAACGACAGCGCCGTCATCGCCGAGCCAGAGTTCAATATCTCGCGATAAGGAAAAACCGCGAGGTCGGCGGCACGATAATAAAACTGCATGTCGTCGTCCGCGACGTGCTTGAACTTGATGCTCGCCCGTGGATCGCCCATGGCTGCTTCCACGCGTCGCCTTACTTGCGGATCGAACACTTCACCCGCGACGATGAGACGATCGATTCCTTTTGTCTGATAAAAACTTTGGATGAGAGTCGGCACGTTCTTATACTCGCGCATCAGTCCGACGTGTGTAATCGTAAACGCACCGCCGTCAATCGAAAACTTTTGTCGCGCCGCCTCGCGCGTGGTCTTCATCGGATAAGCCTCACGATAATGTCCATGTGGGATCACAGTGCTCAAATATCCCGCGCCTTTGTCCGCCTTCAATAACTCCAATCGAGAGGACTCGGAAAGGCACACGCAGCCGTCGACGAGCGAGCGGAACTCCCTCCAGAACCGTTTCTGCAGCCATTCGTGCCGTCTCTCGTGCGAACGAAAATTGTGGACGGTCCAAACGATCTTCGTCCCCTTATGGTTTGCGGTCCGGAGGCGGTCCATCCAAGCCCAATAGTTGTTTGCGACGGCAATCGGGTTGCGCCGGCCCAAAAACCACTCAGGCCAATGGACGTGCAGCACATCGACGTTCACGTCGTTGCACGTCGCCAGGTCGAATTCCTTGACCTCGACCCCCTGCCGCTCGATCTCCCCATACAACAATGAAGTGTACGGGTTCGCCTGGTTGACTGATTTTGGAAACGCTAAGACTTTCATACTGCCGCACCGCTGATGTTCTTCTTGAACCATTCGTATTCGTCTTTCAAGCCGTCCGACAATGAGATTTTTGCCTGCCAGCCCATTGCCCTGATCTTGGAAACGTCCATCGTCTTTTCAGGAAAGCCGTCTGGCTTCAAGTGGTCCCATTCGATCAAACCCTTGTGGCCGACGACGCTTTGAATCGTTTCAGCGAGCGTCTTGATCGTGATCGACTTTCCCGTGCCGACATTTATGTGCCCGGAAACTTTGTGCTGCGACAGCAAGAACAGGCAAGCGTCCGCGACATCGTCCGAGTGGAGGAACTCGCGCTTCGGAGTCCCCGTCCCCCAACAAACGACGGTCAAAGAAGGCAGGTTTTCATGGAACCTCTGCACGAGCGCGCCGATCACGTGCGAGTGCTCGGGATGAAAATTGTCGCAAGGGCCGTAAACGTTCGGTGGCATGACCGTAAAATAGTTGCGCCCGTACTGCTGTGAAATCGCGTCGCACAAAAAGAGCCCCGCGATCTTCGCCACCGCGTAAGGAGCGTTTGTCGGCTCCGGCGGCCCGCTCAAAAGCGCAGATTCCGGAATCGGTTGCGAAGTTTCACGCGGATACACACAACTTGAACCAAGATACAACAAGTTCGGCACTCCAGAAAGGTGCGAACCCCAAATCAAGTTCGATTCGATCACCAGGTTCTCACCGATAAACTCCGCTGGTCGTGTACGGTTCGCCTGTATGCCCCCTACCAAAGCGGCCGCACAAACAACAATCTCTGGTTTTTCACGAGCCAAAAACGAATGCGTCGCCTTCTGGTCGAGCAGGTTCAGTTCCGACCGCGAACGTGTCACCACGTTCCCATAACCGCCCGATGAAAGCGCGCGGCACAATGCAGACCCCATGAGCCCACGGTGCCCTGCGACAAAGACCTTACTGTCCTTCTTCAGCGCTGGCATAAAGCGAAAAGCCCTTCTCCTTGACCAAACTGTCGCGGCGGGCCTGATCCAAGTCAGAGTCCACCATTTCATTGACGAGATCGACGAATTTGCACTTCGGCCCCCACCCAAGCACCTTCTTCGCCTTAGAAGCATCGCCCAACAACGTATCGACCTCCGCCGGACGATAATACTGCGAGTCGATCGCAACGCGCACTTCGCCGTGTGAATCTTTACCGTCCTCGCTCGCGCCAGTTCCCGACCACGTCAATGGCACCCCCACCCGATTGAACGAAAGTTCGACGAACTCGCGCACGCTGTGCTGCTCGCCTGTCGCCAGCACGAAGTCGTCGGGCTTGTCCTGTTGCAGCATCAGCCACATGCCTTCGACGAAGTCCCTGGCGTGCCCCCAGTCGCGCCTCGCCCCCAAGTTTCCAAGGTACAGCCTTTTCTGCAACCCCTGAGAGATCCGTGCAGCCGCCCGCGTGATCTTCCGCGTCACAAAAGTCTCGCCCCGGATCGGCGACTCGTGGTTGAACAATATCCCATTGCACGCGAACAGCCCATACGCCTCGCGATAATTGACCGTGATCCAATACGCATAAAGTTTCGCGACGCCATAAGGACTGCGAGGATAAAACGGAGTCGTCTCGCGCTGGGGCGTCTCCTGCACTTTGCCAAAAAGTTCGCTCGTCGAAGCCTGATAAAACCGGACGCGGTCAGCCATCCCGAGAACCCGGATCGCTTCGAGCATCCCAAGCGTCCCGACACCGTCCACCTGCGCCGTGTAGTCGGGTTGGTCGAAACTCACCTTCACATGGCTCTGAGCCCCAAGATTATAAATTTCGTCCGGCTGGACTTCCTCAATTACACGGATTAAAGAAACGCTGTCGGTCAAGTCGCCATAGTGCAAGGTAAAGGGAAGCCCCGACTCGTGCTGGTCATGAAAAAGATGGTCGATCCTCTGGGTGTTGAAAAGCGACGCCCGCCTCTTGACCCCGTGGACCTCATACCCCCTTTTTAGCAAGAACTCGGCGAGATACGCGCCGTCCTGTCCCGTCACACCCGTAATGAGCGCCTTTTTCATGGTCATTGCCGGTGGTGCCCGGTCGATCCTCAGTTTACCGAAGGAGCACGGATCGGCTGGCACGAATCCTGCGTCTTGGAGATTGGAGTACCATCCTCTCCATCAGGATCGAGCATGAGCGGCGAAGCCTCCGAAGAAAAAGAGTTGGAGAGCCGCCCTAGCGGGGGGGCCGTCGCTTTCCTTAAATCTTGCGACCGGGGTTGGCTGACGATCGCGGCATTTGGGTTTGTTGCCTTCTGCCTTGCGTTCTGGCCCCTGCTGAGCGATCTGCCCGCGATGTGGCTGGGCACAGGCGCGTGGAAGTTCCGCACGGGCGACGGCTACTATTCCCACGGCCTCCTGGTCCCGCTCATCGCGTTCTATATCGCTTACAAGAACTGGGACAGAATTTCTAAGATCGAGGTCAAGCCCGGATGGTTCGGCTTTGTGTTTCTTCTGCTTGGTCTGTGGCTATTGTGGGCCGGCAACACTGTCGATCTCCAACAGGTCAGGAGCGTCGCTCTCGTCATCGTCCTCATGTCGGTCGTCTGGTTTGTGGGGGGGGTCAAGTGGATGATAAGCCTCGCGCCGTCAGTCCTCTACTTGCTTTTCGCGCTTCCCGTTTGGACCGGATTCATCGACAACTACACCAACCCGCTCCAGATCGTTTCCACGGACGTTTCGTATTACGTCCTCAAGGGAATCGGCTATAACGTCTATCAGGAAGCCCCCACCGCGCTCGCGCTCGACAACTTCGACCTCAATGTCGCCATCCCCTGTAGCGGGATGAAACTTCTCGTAGCCGTCACCGCCTTCACGGTGTTCTTCATGCTGATCGCCCGCCTTCGCTGGTGGGCGAACGGCCTCATGCTCGCCCTCGTCC
>CAYYZP010000083.1:0-5116 GCA_964476165.1 uncultured Fimbriimonadaceae bacterium | reverse complement strand
CAGACCTTCGCCAGCGCTTGGTCGAGGTCGGCGATGAGGTCGGTGGGGTTCTCGATTCCGATGGAGGAACGCACGAGGTTGTCGAAGATTCCGACCGACTCGCGCACTTCCTTGGGCATTTCGAAGTGCGTCATGGTCGCGGGCTGTTCGACCAGGCTCTCGACCCCCCCCAGCGAGACCGCGAGCACGAACAACTTGGTCGACATTAAGAAACGCTTAGTCCCCGCGAGGTCAGAGGCGACCTGGAACGACACCATTCCGCCAAATCCCGTCTGCTGTTTTTTTGCCAGCGTGTGGTGGGGGTGCGAGGGGAGGCCGGGATAGAACACCTTTTCGATCTTCGGGTGCCTTTCAAGAAACTGCGCGACCGCCATCGCGTTTTCTTCGTGCCTTTTCATGCGCACCGCAAGGGTTTTGATTCCGCGCTGGACGAGGAAACAGTCGAACGGCGAAGGAGTTGCCCCCATCGCGTTCTGCAAGTACTTCGTCTTTTCATAAAGTGTGTCGTCGTTCATCATCAGCGCTCCCATCACCACGTCGCTGTGGCCGTTGATGTACTTGGTGACCGAGTGCATCACGATATCGATGCCTAGCGAAAGAGGTTGTTGGAACACCGGCGAGATAAACGTGTTGTCAATCGCACTGATCAGTTTGTGCTCCTTGCACACGCGCGCGATCATGGCGATGTTCACAAGATTGAGGAGCGGGTTGGTGGGGGACTCAAACCACACCATCTTCGTGTTCGGTTTGATCGCCTTCCGCACGTTCTCTTCGGTCCACAAGTTGACGAAGTCGAACTCCACCCCCCTCTTGGCGACCACGTCGACGAGGAGCCGATAAGTGCCGCCGTAGATGTCATCGACCGCGATCAAGTGGTCGCCCGCTGCTAGAAGGCTGAACGCCGCGTCCACCGCGCCCATTCCGCTGGCGAAGGCGAGTCCGTGTTTGGCCCCCTCCAACGCAGCCAGGGTCTCTTGCAATACCGACCGTGTCGGGTTGTCGGTGCGCGTGTAGTCGAACTCTTTGTACTCCCCAGGCGCGGTCTGCGCAAAGGTACTGCTCTGGAAAATCGGCGGAACCACTGAGCCGTGCAGCGGATCGGGGCGCGATCCGTGATAGACGACGAGAGTTTCGAGGGAGTAGTCGGTTTTGGGCATTTTAGAAAAAGTCCATACAGCAGACTTGGGTGGGGGTAAAAAGTTTTTGGGCCGTGCGCAGCGTCTCGATTGACCTCACGTCGATGCGACCCGTGTGGGCGAGTTCTGCGATTGACGGCGATCCCATGAATGCCTGCGAGAACGCACCGATGTCCATTTTGAGGTCGCCCGATTTGCACTTGGTCGCGTTTGCCCCGCTTGTGTCGAACCAGACTTGCCACGCGCCGTTGTTTTCCTTGAGAACCGAGTCTTCAATCTCGATTGTGAAATCTCCTTTGCTTTCAGGCTTGAGAGACGAAATCGCGCCAGGGACATCGAGCACGCGGTGCATGGTCTGACGGTGATAGCACGCTTCGACGTCGCGGTCCATGTGGTTTGCGATGAACGGGCTGTGTGGCGGCTCGCACCACGTCACTGTCTTTTGGTTGTGCGCAAGCGACCGGAAGAGCGCGAGGACTGCGTCGTAGCCGCGCGGCGTGGACCAGGCGCACTCCCCCACCTCGACGTTCGCCCAAAAGTCGGTGATCTTCACCCACGCATAGGCCTCGATCGGGTCGCCGACGGCGAACACCAGCGGCGCGGTCTTGCCCATGCGATCCTTCCACTGCTTTTCGGTGCGCAGGACGCTGCCGCTGAGCGGCCTGGTGAACTGGCGATAGATCGCGTCCAGTTGGAAGACGTCGGCTGGGTCGAGTTGGCGCACCGGGAGTTCGCTTTTCAGGTGGGGGAGGCGACCTGCGGGGCAGACGATCTTCCATCTCCAACCGCAGGTGGCGTAGCCGACCTTTGCGTAAAACGGATCACGGAACGCATAGAGACTGCTGACGGTGTGCCCGTTTTCTTTCATGATGCCGAGGAGGTCTTTCATGAAGGTGGTGCCGTGGCCCTTTTGCCGGTGCTCGGGAGGGGTAGCGACGCCCGCGACGCCGCCGCAAGAGAGCTCTGCCCCCCCTTTGACGACTTTGTAGTCATAGACGGCGCACATGGAGACCGGCTCGCCGTCTTTCTCGGCTACATACCACTTTTCTCCTTCATCAGGAGAGTCCAATGGTTCTTCTGGGGCTTTGTGACGAAAGGTCCACGACCATGCGGACCACATGGTCTTCGCGTCTGCGGGGAACTTCGCTTCTCGTGTGACAAACGGCATTTAGATCGGAAGGTTGGTGGTCTGTTTGCTCGTTCCGAGGACGAAACAACTTTGCATTTTCGCGACGACTTCGATGGTGGTGAGCCGCTCTCTAACAAGTTTTTCATAGTCGCGCATGTCGGCGGCGACGATCTTGAGCAGAAAGTCGAACTCTCCGCTGATATTGTGACATTCGAGAACCTGAGGGATTTTCACGATGGCTTGTTTGAAACGGCCCATCGGATCGTCCTGGTGCAGCGTAAGGCTCACCATTGCAAAGACGAGGAGCCCGAAGCCCATTTTTTCGTTTTCGAGGACGGCGGTGTAGTGGTCGATGGTGCCTTGGGTCTCGAGCCTGCGCACCCTTTGGAGCACGGACGGCGGCGAGAGTTCGACCTTGCGGGCCAAGTCGACGTTGGTCGTGCGACCGTCCTGCTGGAGGAGGCGCAGGATGGCAAGATCGGTCTCGTCCAGGCTGTCCTTGTTTGCCATGCCTCATTATGTTCGGCTTTTTGTGTTTGCAGGTGGGTATTTTGGAAGATTGTTCGGAGGTCGGTTAGAATCGGAGGGTAACGGCGGCAACAGCCGGAATCGGCAACAGCCGGAATCGGCAACGCCATCCATCGCGAGATCGGACTTCAGATTTCACATTTGAAATTCCTGGAGTGCTGGCGGATCGCCCGCCCCACAAGGCAGTGTGGTCATTGGCTGGTTTGCTGAACAGATGGGTAGTCGGTGCGTCAATGTTTACAAATGGTAACTCTTGTAGCACTCGCTTTCTTCTTTCAGTCACAAAGATCCGAGACCGTGAGTTTTCAGGTCGAGGGGGTGGAGCGGACAGCGTTGGTTTTTCGGCCGGAGGTCGCTTCGGAGAATCCGCCCGTTGTGTTCGTGTTCCATGGGCACGGTGGGGGATCGCGGCAGGTCTCGGTGCAACTGCACTTGCACACTTCTTGGCCCGAGGCAGTGGTGGTTTATCCGCAAGGCATTCCAGGGTGGAAGGGAAGGACTGACGCCGAAGGCGTACGAACGGGCTGGCAGGGTGCGCCGGGGCAACTCGAAGACAGGGACGTCAAGTTCTTCGATGAAATGGTGAACTGGGTGGGGGCAGAGTTCGGCGCGGTTCCATCCCGTACTTTTGTGACAGGCCACTCGAACGGCGCGCTGATGACCTGGGTGCTCCAGACTGTGCGCGGGGACAAGGTGGGGGCGTTTGCGGGGATCTGCGCGCCAGCCTCTCTGTGGTTTCGCAAGGCGCCAGTCAAGCCGATGTTCGTGATCGCTGGGACGGAAGACGAACTGGTGGGCATCCGTGGGATGCGGCTCTTCGCTGACGCGGCGATCAAGCGCAACGCCTGTGGTTCCCCCACCGTGCGGACGGACGGGATATCTGTGTATTCGGGCAAGGAGCCTGTGTGGGTTTGGATCTACGAAGGGGGGCACAAGCCTCCGGCGGACACAGGAAAGCGGGTGGTTGAGTTCTTTCGGGAATCCGCAGGAAACGGCTGGTAGCGGCTGGAATCACGGCTGTCCGGGAAGTCACGAGAGTTTGGAAAGGACTTTGTATTGTGTGACTTCCTGAACAACCGTGGCACAGACCTCACCCCCCTGCTCCCTCTCCACCAGAGTGGAGATGGGGTGGGTGATATGACACAATGGTTGCGATGACGAGCGTTGTACTCTGTCTGATCGCCATGGCATCGCAGCAATCCTGGAAACCTGTCGAGGGAAACATCATGACGCGGTGGGCGCGCGACGTCGACGCTTCGGCGCCACTGCCCGAATATCCCCGTCCGACGATGGTGAGAAAGGACTGGATGTCGCTCAACGGGCTTTGGGAGTACGCGATCGTCGAGCGCGGCGGGGATTGGGTGGGGGCAGAGGGCGGCATCCTTGTCCCGTTCCCGATCGAGTCGGCGCTGAGCGGCGTAAAGCGAAGCGTGCTCCCCCACCAGGAACTAGTCTATCGCCGTTATTTCTTCGTGCCGGGCAAGTGGCGCGGCACGAAGACGCTCATACACTTCGACGCAGTTGACTGGCAGGCGACGGTCTCGGTCAACGGCAAGGAGATGGGGGCACACAGGGGGGGGTACGGGCGGTTTTCGTTCGACCTGACCGACCATTTGATCGATGGCGAGAACGAGATCATGGTTCGCGTTTGGGACCCGACAGACATGGGCACACAGCCGCGCGGCAAGCAGGTCTTGAGCCCCGAGGGCATCTGGTATACGGCTGTGACGGGCATTTGGCAGAGCGTGTGGCTCGAACCGGTTCCGGACAGTTTCTTTAAAGGCGTTAGGATCGTCGCGGACCCAGTCGCGAAGCAGGCCGTCGTCAAGGTCGACGTTCCGGGGATGCTGCCCACCGACTCGATCCTCTCGACGCTCTCATATCCGGGGAAGAGATCGATCGGCGGGACGCACCGGCCAGAGAGCGAGTTTTCAATCTCGGTGGCTAACCCGGCGCTTTGGTCCCCTGAGTCCCCCACCTTGTACAAACTGCGTCTGCGGCTGGTGCGGAACAGGCGCGTCATCGACCAAGTCGAAACGTATTTCGCGTTCCGAAAGATCGAGGTTCGGCGCGACAAGTTCGGCAAAAGGATCTATCTCAACAACAGACCGTATTTCATGGCTGGGCCGCTTGATCAGGGCTGGTGGCCGGACGGTCTTTATACTGCTCCCACCGACGCGGCGCTGAAGTACGACTTAACCGTCACTAAACGCATGGGATTCAACATGGTGCGCAAGCACGTCAAAGTCGAGTCGGAAAGGTGGTACTGGATGTGCGACACGTTGGGGCTTATCGTTTGGCAGGACATGCCGAGTGGCGACAA
>CAYYZP010000082.1:0-3658 GCA_964476165.1 uncultured Fimbriimonadaceae bacterium | reverse complement strand
GCATAGACGCGTTCCAAGGAGTCAAGGTCGCCATGTTCTTGCCGATCGTGATCGTCGGATATTTGCTCGTCGAGCAAAACGGCGGATGGCGTCGTTATATAAAGTCGCCTGTCACTTGGATGGCCGCTGGCATTGCTCTTTTGGGGATCGTCGCGCTCGCGCTTCTTGCTTCAAGGTCCGGAAACGACAATCCTGCCTCGGTATCGTCGTTGGAACTTAGTATCAGATCGCTGCTCGACCGCATACTCGTCGTCCGTCCGCGCAGCAAGGAGGCGTTCTTTGGGCACCCGGCGATGGTGGTCGGAGTGATGTTGATGGTTCTGCGCCCGAGGGACAAGACGTGGATCGCGCTCTTGTTGCTCGCCGGAATGGTCGGACAAACGAGCCTCGTCAACACGCTTTGCCACCTGCACACGCCGATTGCCCTCAGCCTTACGAGGAACCTAGTTGGGCTCATCGTCGGCGGTATAATCGGTCTCGTTCTATGGGCACTCATCCAACGATGGCCCACTAACAGAACGGAGCCTTCGCACGGAAATGGGTAAGCGTCTTGTCCTGGCCGGATACTTCGGTAGGGGCAATATGGGGGACGACGCGATCCTTCTCGGCTTCACGCGCGGAACCAAGAGCCACCAGTACGAATACCGCTCTATTTGCGGAAGCCCTGAAAAATTGATGCGCGACTACGGCATCCAGGGAGTGCCGTACAACCAACTCAAGATGGTGGCTGAGGCGATCAAAGACTCTGACGCGCTTGTGTTTCCTGGTGGCAGTGTCTTCCAAGACGTGACGAGTTTCAAGAGCATCGCGTACTACGCCAACTTGGTCAAGATGGCCAAGACCGAAAAGAAAAAGGTCGTGATGCTGGGTCAAGGAGTCGGCCCTCTCACGAGTTTTCTTGGCAAGCGCTCGGCGGTATCCGCCTTTAACGCAGCGGACATGATTACGGTGCGAGACAAGGCGTCCGCCGCCGAACTCAAGGCGCTCGGAGTCAGAGGTACGTTCAAAGTGACCGCAGACACCGCGTTTCTTCTTGGGTCGCCCCCAAACTTAGAAGATCAAAGCCAATTCGGAGTCGCGGGGATGAGGTCGGTCGGCGTGTCGGCCAGACCGATCCCAGGGGACAAGAGCAAGCAGGTGGTCACGGTCTTTGCCAAACTTTTGCGGCTGCTTTTCGAGAACGGCTGGATGCCCTCGATGATGGAACTCGATCAAGAGATGGATCGGCCGTTGATCGATCTGGTGGGCAAAGAGCACGGCGGTCGCGTCATGGACATTCGCAAACTGAGCGGCCCGATCCAACTTCAGCAAAGGATCGCACGGATGGAAGCCGTCATTGCGATGAGACTGCACGCCGGAATCCTCGCCACGACGGTTGGAGTGCCGGCCTACATGGTCAGTTACGACCCCAAGGTAAACGCCTTTGCGAACGCAATGGGGATGTCGGCCCCTCAAGACATAAGGACAACGACGGCAGAGCGGATTTTCGAGGGGTTCCAAACGATGATAAAGGACAAAGAGGCACTCGTCGCCAAGATCCGGAAACAGAACGATGAATTCAGCATCCTGGCCCAGGAGAACATTGACGCCCTGGTCACGACTTTGGGCCGCTAGAACGGCGCTCCTGCTGGTCGCACTGCTGATCCCGCTTTTGGCAGATGCCCAGACGGGGCTGAGATTGCCTCACTGGATGCAGGAAGTCATTGTGCAACGCATCAAGGTCAGCGGGTTTCGGCGGCTTTCCTACCACGACCACAAGGTGACCGGGGACTCTGAGGCGTTTTCGCTCGGAAACTATGGCGGCCAAGGGGACAAGAAGTTCACGGATTTCGGCAACGTCCGGGTGACGGGAAACAAGGTCTTCAACGCTGTCAATTTCGACTTCGTGTTCCAAGACAGCCGTTACCAAGACCCACAGGCGCAAAAGTTCAACATCGATTACGATTCAGGACCGTGGAGACTCGACGTCGGTGACGTATGGGGCTCATTGCTCAACACGAACCGGTTCGCGAGTTTTTCAAAAACCCTCCGCGGAGTCGGTCTTGGCTATGTAGGGGGGGGGTTCACGGCTAAATCGATTTATAGCGACGTGCGCGGCGCGCCGCGCACGGTGTCGTTCAACGGTACGAACAGCGCCGGGCCGTATTATTTACAAAGCGCGCAGATCGTGCGAGGATCCGAGTCCGTGATGATTGATGGCGTAGCGCAGTCGCTGGGCGAGGACTACACGATCAACTATGAGTCGGGCTCGATCACGTTTGTGAACCGCGCGACTCTGGAGGCGAAGATCGTTCCGCCGACGAGCACAATCGTCGCCACTTATGAAGTCTTTGGTTTCTCAGGATCAAAAGGGCAAGTGCGAGGGGTCGGCCTCTCGTATGCCGTGCCAGGGTTTGGATCGGTCGGGCTTACTGGAATGGAGCAGCGGGTCGGCGGCGCAGGAGGGCTTTCGACGAGGCTCGAAAAGTTCCAAGGATTCGGCCCGCCTTCCACTCCTTACTTCCTTCAGTTCGCTCCGCTCGAGTCTGAGCCACTGGTCATACGAGTCAATGGCATCCTTCAGACGGAAGGCATCGACTATTTCTTCGATCCCGACAACCCGAGCATTTTCTTTTTCAACCGATTCATGCCCGCGACGGACGAAATCGATGTACTCTATACGCCGCTCCCGACGCAGACGGTCGAAGGGGATCGCCAGGTCGTCGCGTGGGACGTGCGCATACCGATCAAGAACGACGAAGGCAAAGGATCGTTTTCGATCAGTCAAGCGGCGGGCAGCCTGTTCAATACCCCCACCCCCGCTTCGGGTATCGCCAAGTCGTACGATCTCCGATATGACCACGGCAAGGTCTCTTTCATCGGCAGCGCGCGCGAGGTACCTCCGGGATACGTGAGCATTGAATCGGTAGGGTTCAACCGCAACGAAAGGGCGCTCGATCTGCGTACATCGATCAAAGCTTCAACGATCCTCAAGTACGATCTCGCCCACTCGAACGCGAGCATTTCGTTGCGCCGCGTCGATGCGTTGGGGGACGTAACGGTCACGCGCTCCAGGTTTGCGAGGCTCTCCGCAGGACTGGAATACACGCCCTCCGACGAGATGCCGTGGCGTCTTTCGCACTCGAAGGTCCTTTCGCAGAACTCTTCCGGGCGCACGAGGATCAATTCGACGGACCTCAGCACCTCGAAGAAGGGCGACAAATGGGAGTCCACGCTCTCTTTTCAGCACCAGGACGCGCGCGGCCCCGTTTCTCCGACAGCAGTGCAGAGCATCGGGCTCGACACGGTCTCGCTTCGCACAAACTATAGTCCGTCCACTGCGCTCGGGCTGACGCTCAGCGCGGGACTGAGCAACGTGAGAAAAGAGGACGAGAGCGGGACGGGACGGGACATCCAGGCGGGAGTCAGTTGGAGACCGGGGGGGGATGTGAGCGCTACTCTGATGTACCAGGACAGCGACGCCGGGCAGATCGCGACGCTCGGACAGTTCAATTCGGGATATGGGAGCGGCTTTGGCGGCAGCGGCTTTTCATCGGGAACCGGGGGATCGCCGTTGACGAGCGCGTCGAACGTTCGATCCTTATCGGGGCGGGCAAACATTTCATTGTCCGAAGCGGTCAATTTTGGTCTCAGAGCGTATACGAGGGAGACCTCCGGC
>CAYYZP010000081.1:0-2208 GCA_964476165.1 uncultured Fimbriimonadaceae bacterium | reverse complement strand
CTGACTCATTTCGTCGACATGGAAAGGGAGCGGATTGCGCGGGTGACTTCCGTCGTACCACTCGACGTAGTTGTGCAACGCCATCATGCTCAGTTTCACCCCCACCCATGCGATGAGCACGTATGCAAGGTGGTCGAGCAGCGGGTACTTGTTCAATAACTTTATGAAATACGTCGCCGCGAACCGAAGCATGATGACCCCGATCAAAGCGCCCGTGACCACGACCCACGTCTTGTCCCTTTCGCCGACCATCGCAACTGCGGCCAATACGCTGTCGATGGCGAACGCCACATCGGCCAATCCGAGCGCAACGATCGTCCTCCCATACGACAAACCCTCCTTAGAATCTCCGTGCCCGCTCGCAAGACCCTTGAAGTGCTTCGCGGGCAGATAGAGCAGATAGATCGCGCCGATCGCCTGCAACCACCACAGACCGATGAGCCATGCGACCAGAACGATGGCGACGATGCGGAACCCGAACGACATGGCGAGCCCATAGGTGAGCGCGCGCTTTTGTTGCGCAGGATCGGGCAGGTGTCGCACCATGATCGCGAGGACCAGGGCGTTGTCCGCCGAAAGGAGGCCCTCTAAAATGCCCAATACGACGAGGGTAAGGAAGTCGTGGGTCTCAAACGTCTGGCCGAACATCTAGTGGGCTCAAAGAGCCGTGCAGATTCTGCCACAATCTATAGGGCTTCAGGGGACCCAGAACGATTCAAGAAAATGCCAACCTATGTCTACGAGTGTCGAAAGTGCGAAAAGGTCATCGAGGTCGATCAGAAGATGTCTGACCCCCCGCTCAAGGACTGCGCTTGTGGATCGACGGGCACCCTTGTGAGGCTGATCCAACCAACGGCCGTCATGTTCAAGGGCAATGGGTTTCACATCAACGACTATTCGCCTAAACCACCCGCAGAAACTACCACGCCATGCAGCACCGATTGTGCTTGCGCGAAAGATCCCGATTCACCCTAGTCGAAGACCGAATTTTCGAGTTTTTCGAACATCTTGTACTCGGCCATATTGGCAGGAACGCGGATTGCTTTGCTCACGATCAATCCACGGACCTCGTCAAGTTTTGCAAGATTTGCGGCACCGATCGAATCCTTCGTGAACTTAAATTCTGACAGTCCGACTCCCCCACCCGCGAGGTCGTAGACCTTTTCTCCTCCCACAAAACTGCCCTTAATAACGTCTTGGACCGTTTCGAACACCGCAACGTCGACGCGCTTGACCATGCTTGTCAAAACGTGTCCGGGTTCTAGATAATCCTGGTCGCTATCGACACCGATCGCGTACTTTTTGTGCTTGGCCGCAGACCGGATCACTCCAAGGCCCGCCCTCCCTGCGGCGTGGTACACAATGTCTGCTCCCTGCCCGAACAAAAGGTCCGCGGCGACGCTCGCGTCATCGATGTTGTTCCAGTTTCCTGTAAACTTCGGTGCCATGAGAATGACCGCATGGTTCGCCTCTTCTGCGCCTGCACGATATCCGGTCTCGAACTTTCGGATCAACGGAATGTCTTCGCCGCCCACAAACCCGATCATGTTCGTTTTCGTCATCAGCCCCGCGAGATACCCAGCGAGATAACTTCCCTCTTCCTCTTTGAACAAAAGCGATCTTACGTTTGGAAGATCGATCGAGGCATCGACGATTGCGAACTTTGTCTTGGGGAACTCCTTGGCGACCGCGACCGTGTCGTTCTGCATATTGATCCCGACGGCGAACACGATGTCGCACCCTTGTGCGGCGACCTCTCTCAAGTTCGATTCGTAGTCCTTGGCGTCCTTGCTCTCGATCTGGACGACCTCAGCCCCGAGCGTAGTCTTGGCCTTCTCAATCCCGCGGGACGCTGAGTCGTTGAACGACTTGTCGCCCAGCCCACCGTTGTCGTACACGATCCCGACCTTCACCTTATCCAAGCCTTGGGAGGTCGCGGGCCCAACCGCCTTCTTCGTCGCACTCTGGCAACCCACCAAAAGTAGGGCCACTAAAGCCGATGTTCCAAGGAAAGCCTGCCTGTTCATAGGGCCGTTTTACCTGAGAGGTACAATTCTTAGTCTTGGGGCAAGTCCCCACTCCAAACGAGGTTCCCTAAAATTGATCAGTTGTAACCTGACAAAGCCTGAAGGCACGTTCGACCAACTCCGAAAGGAGCACCCGAAACTCAAGCCCGTCGACGCGGCACTCATCGCCTCGGCCATCGCC
>CAYYZP010000080.1:0-3285 GCA_964476165.1 uncultured Fimbriimonadaceae bacterium | reverse complement strand
TGACGCAAGGCTCAGCGCGTATCGCGCGGCGTTGGAGGAGGGCAAGGAGCCCTCAAGCGCACTTGTGAACGTCTGGCCGGTCGCCGCCAGTTAGTCCCAGACCAAGTCTGGACGAACGATGATCGTTTCGTCGCGGTCCGGGCCGATGCTGACGATGGCGACGGGGACTTCTGTGAAGTTTTCTATCTTTTTCAGATATTGTTGGGCTGTTTTTGGAAGTTCTTCCAACTTTCTCGCACTGCGCAGGTCGCCTTCCCATCCTTCGCAGTCTTCAAACTTTGGTTTGACTGAGGTCCATTCGTCGACAGTGGTCGGCATGCCTTTCATTGAATAGTCTGTGCAGACTTTGAGCGGTCCGATTCCGGAGAGGACGTCCACTCTCGTGACGATGAGGCCGCTGAGCGAGTTTAGTCTTGCGCTGTATTTGAGTGCGACGAGGTCGAGCCATCCGCAGCGGCGTGGTCGACCAGTGACAGTGCCGTATTCGTTGCCTTGGTCCCTGATTTTTTGACCTGTGGCGTCGTTGAGTTCTGTCGGGAACGGCCCCCCACCCACGCGGGTGGTGTATGCTTTGCAGACGCCAAGCACGCCATTGATGTCGCGCGGGCCGATTCCGGTGCCGATGCACGCCCCCCCCGCTGTCGGATGGCTGCTTGTGACATATGGGTAAGTGCCGCTGTCGAGGTCTAGGAACGCTCCCTGGGCGCCCTCGAAAAGAATGCGCTCTTTCTTTTGGATCGCTTCTTGGACGATGGTGTCGGTCTCTCTGACGAACTGCTTGATTTGGTCGGCATATATGACGTATTCGTCGTAGAGGTCGTCAAAGGGAATCTCTGGTTCACCAAGCATCTGCAGAAGTTTGTTTTTGACTGTGAGGACTTCTTTGAGCCTCTTCTTGAACAAGTCTGGCTTGACGAACTCACCCATGCGAATGCCGATTCGTTGGACTTTGTCGGTATAGGCGGGGCCGATGCCGCGAGTGGTGGTGCCGATCTTGTTCTCGCCCCTGGCTTCTTCTTCGAGACGGTCGAGGAGGCGATGGTATGGGAACACGACGTGCGCTGCGGCGCTGACGTAGAGGGCACCAAGGTCCTCTTGTTGTTCTCTTGTCGTTTCGAGTTCTTCAAGGAGACCCTTGGGGCAGATCACCATGCCCCCACCCAAGATGCTCGTGCATTTTGGGTGCAGGATTCCTGCTGGGAGGAGTTGGAACTTGAAAGTCTTGCCGCCTGTGATGACGGTGTGGCCGGCGTTGTTGCCGCCGGAGTAGCGCACGACGAGATCGGCGTCGTCCGCCAGGACGTCCACCATCTTTCCTTTTGCTTCATCGCCCCACTGGGCGCCGACTATGACGAGAGTTGACATTCTTTCACCGTTCTTCCGCCGGCGGTCGGCTTAAAAAACCTAAGTCGGCGGACGCGATTCGCGAGGATCCGCCGACCTAAGCCGTTGAGCCTTATCTCGACAAGACACATTATAGCGGGTCGTCTTGCCGGGCCTAGATTGCGGGACTAAAGGCGGCGGGATCGGCCGGGTAGGCGGAACGAAGGGTCGAAGGCCCGAGATCATTCGGAACGGATGGTTTGAATCCATCGTTGAAAGGAACATGGATGGCAGAGCGGAATCTGCGATCAGGGCCAGCGTGGTGTCCATCGGCCTTGGGATCCTCGGCGCGGCGCTTTTTAAGGGCGCAAGTCTGGGGATCAATTTTTCACTTTGGATGATCGCGGCGTTTGTTGCGATCGTTTATTCTTCGAAACGAAACGCTTCTCCGCTTTCGCGCACGACGCTTGCGGGTTTGGTCATCGCAACGCTGTCGAGTCTTGGGACCGGGTGGTATTCGTCTCCTGACCTGCGCGTCGCGACCTGGATCGCTTTGATCGGCGGGCTCGGCGTGGCCGCGCTTGGTTTGCAACAAGTGCGCGTCGCTGTGGCGAGCGTTTGGGACGTTACCGGCCGGATGTTGTCCGAATCCTGCGCTGCGCTGGCGAGCGGTCTCGTGGTGCCGACTGAGATTCCATGGAAGCAACTTTCGGAAAGCCGGACTGCGCAGAAACAGAGCGCGGTGTTTCGGGGACTGCTGATTGCGACGCCATTGGTGCTTGTTTTTGGTTCTTTGTTCTCTCGGGCGGACGCGGTGTTTGGACAGACTGTCACGAACATGTTTTCTTTCGACATCGCGAGCATTTCAGAATGGGTCATGGTCGCCATGCTGTTTTCTATTGCGGGATTGGCTCTGGTGGGGGCGTTCACCGTCCCGCGCGTGGTGCGCCCGCCGCGACTCCCCGGCCCCGGACAAAACTCGGCACTACGAAAGATTGGTGGGACGGAACTGACGGTGGTCATGTGCAGCCTTTGCGGTCTCTTTGGGCTGTTCGTGGTCATCCAGTTCCAATATCTTTTTGGAGGCAATGCCGCCGTGCAGGAGACGGTCGGACTTTCGCATGCAGACTACGCGCGCAAAGGGTTTTTCGAACTCGTTTGGGTGGCAGGCTTGGCGCTACCGCTCTTGGTGGGGGCACACGCGATCTCTCCGCGCGACACTCGCCGCGAGGTGACGACATTTCTAGGGCTCGCAACGGTGCTGACGAGTCTCGTTCTCGTCGTGATGGCGTCGGCGATGACACGGATGATGAAGTACATCGAGTCGTTCGGACTGACGCCGATGCGCGTGTCTGTGAGCGCGTTCATGCTTTGGATGGTGGTCGTTTTTTGCCTGTTCGTCTTTGGGCTCTTCCGTGGGAGGATGGATCGCTTTGCGTTCGGTGCGATGGCGACGGGTTTTGCGGTGATCGCTGGTCTCAACTTTGTGACTCCGGACCGGATGACGGCGCGCTACAACGTTGCGCGCTTCTCTTCGACCTCCGACCTCGATGCCCGGCACCTTGCCAGTCTTGGAGCGGAGTCCGTTCACGAGGTGCTCGCCAACTGGGACCAACTTTCTTCTTTGGCGCAGGCTGAGGTTATGAAAACCTATGACGGCCGTTTCCGCGAGAGAGCCGATTGGAGGGGGGAGAGCGGAAGTGAGATCAGGGCGCGATCGGCGTTAGAGGACTTTGGCTCTGGATCGTAGCAAATAGGCGGGTAGCGGCGGGAATGCTATGCGGCACGTTTAGGGATATCACGGCTGTCCGGAAAGACTGGGATTTTTATGGAAAGGACTTTGTTTGGTCCGTCTTTCTGAACAACCGTGGCACGCGGTGGGGGAGAAAGAGTCAAGGGTCCAGGGTCAAACAACGGCACGAACATCCGGGCAAGCGGAGGGGGGGGGGAATTAGGGCAGAT
>CAYYZP010000079.1:0-3229 GCA_964476165.1 uncultured Fimbriimonadaceae bacterium | reverse complement strand
TTGAAATTTGAGACTTGAAACTTGAGATTTAATTCGTGCAGGTGGGACGCCCGCAGCACAAATGAACGCTCACCGTTTCGTGAACAACTGGCGGATTTTGAACAATACTGCGACACCGATGGCGAGGGGGGCGAATCGTTCGACGACTTCGATTGCGGTGCCCGCTACGTCGTCTACCATGCGCATCATCCCGGTCGTGCGCGATCCTACCTCTGTTGCAACGTGGCTGACCTGTTTCGCCACATCATCAACCCGTTGTGTCAATTGGGAAACCCTGTCCGTAATATTTTTCACTCCACGACGAATGTCCGAAAGCGTGCCGATCGCATAGAAAACTAAAGCAATGACCGCAAGAGAAGCCAGCATCACGGCGATGGCCGCGCCCGCCGTCACCTGGATCCAATACTCGGGCATGCCGCTCACTTGACGACGTTACCCGTGAGAGTGACCGTCTGGCGGGCAGGAAGGGCCACTTGCGAGACTGCCTGGCCGCTCTCGAACGCCGCCGCTTTGCCCTGCACGCTGAGCCCGACGCCCCACATTCCCAAGACCGTCAGTTCCGCGCGGATCTCTTTGTCCGACGAGTTTTGGACGTCGATCTCGAACCACCGCTTTTGCTTGTCCAGGCGCAGTTCGATCATCTTGCCGAAACTCGTGCGGAACTCCGCCGCGATTTGTCGTAGGACGATTTTGCGTCCGATTCCGTCCCAGGGTCGCACGACATAGCGATCCTGGAGCGCCTCAAAGTGGCAGCCAAAAGTGTACGTTCCAAGTTTTTGATTTGGCAATACATAAGAACCCACTTCTCGAAGATAGTGAAACAGGCCGTGGCCGCTCATGCCTGTAAACGCGTTGAAGCCCGCGTGTTTTGAAGAAAGGTCAGGGCAGTAGCACATCGAAGCCGCGCCGTCGGTGCGGACGAGCGCCCACGGTCCGAGCATGCCGCCGAACGCCATGCGCATATACGCTTCAGGTATCGCCAGATAGTCGCGGTCCATCATTCCAAAAAAGATGAGCGAGTTCGGAATGGTCGAGTGGGCGAGGCAATTCTCGCCACGGTCCGCCATCGCGCGGGTGGGGGTGGACTCTGCGCCGTCCCACGTGCGCTTGTCGCTGCCGTACCACCACCAACTCGGCGAGAGCGAGCGCGCGGCATAGGCGCAGCGCACGGTCCTCTCGAGCGGGGCGTCCTCGTCGAGGAACTTTGCCGCGGCGAACACCTCTTCCATGCCCGATGTGTCCATGACCGTCTCGCCGGCGTAGGGGTACTCGCTGGCGGTGAGTTCTTCGGCCTTAGCGGTGACAAACCCAGTCAGAGTTTCGGCCTCGGAGGCCATTCCTTCTTTTTTGAGGTCGTCCAGGAGGTCGTAAATGCGCGCGTAGCCGAGTACCCCCACCGTACGGACGTAGTGTCGCCAGCCAAAACGGTACATGGCCAGCGCGGTTTCGTAGGCGCGTGCGAGATAGGCTCTTGGGCGCTGCTGGGTCTCGCCATACCCGCTTGCAATCCTATACATCGAATGGTAAAGGTTGTATACGTGTGGGTAGCAAAGCGGGCGTCCGAAGTACACCCCCACTGGCATGTCTTCGGGCAGAGTGCTCGCGACGGAGTGGTCGCCGGGGTTTTGCACTTTGTCAAGGAGAAAATCTGAAATGTAAGAGTCAAGAACTGCAATTTGGCTTTTCTCGGGGAACACGGTGTTCTTCTCGGCGAGGAAAAGCGCGTCAGCGAGGCTGCACTCGATGCCCGCCGACTCTTCGTAGTCTTCCGGGTCGGTGACGGGCAATCCGGTAGCGATGTTTGTAAGCAGGATCGCGTTGCGCAGGGTGGGGGAGTCGGTGGCGACCTGGTTTTCGCAGATGTATTCCGCGCGGCGGCGGATGAGAAGTTCGATCGGTTCGGTGAACATCAGGTGCGTGTGGCACGCGCGGCCCTGGTTGTCCCTGAAACTCACTCGCAACGGCCCTGGGGTGGAGGGCCGTACGAAGCAGAATCCCCCTTGCTCGTCGGAGTCGGTCTGTGACTCGGCCTCTCGAGAGAAAAAGAACTCCGTCGGGCTCGCGCCAGAGACCTCGATGGCGATCCCGACGTCCCTTGGGGCAACAGCGCCAGGCAGGAGTCGGATGGAGGGCTTTTCGCAGGCCACAAGGGTTGCGTGGACGCCTTCTTGTTTGTCGCTCTCGCACGGCACGAAACGCATCTGCACCGTTTTTTTGTCGCCTGGCTCCAGAATCAGGGACGTGTGTTCGTTGCTCCAGCCTTCGCCGCGCTCGCGTTCTATCGTGGCCTTGCTGTAGACGTACACGACCGGAATCCCCTCCCACTGGAACGGCGTGCCGAGACTTGCCTGGACGTGGTTGTAGAATTCCCACGATGTGTCCCCCCCCGGAAACACGAGCAAGCCAGGAGCCTCGGCCGTCATGCGTTGGGCGAACACCCAACTTGCCCCCCCCCCTATGAACTTGTGGACGTACAGCCGCGAGTTCCAGAGGCGCAAAAGTTGTTCGTCTGTCCAACCAAAGCCTTCATAGAAATTGTTGAACGCGAGGGGAAAGCCGAGTTCGCCGATTTCCACTGCGCGGCGGCCCTTGTTTTCAATAGTGACTTCCCAGACGATCTGCGGCAGCGCCCCCGGCAACTCAAAGAACTTCCCGGTTACCGTGAGGTCGTCGATGAGAGGGAAGTCGTACTCGAACTCGACGGTGCTGGCGAAAGGGGAGTCTTGTTCGCTGTTCTCTGGCGGCTTTGCGCGTGTGTTGCGCGAGACGATCCAGGGGCCGTCGGGGTCGGTGCGGATTCCGAGAAGGATGGTGCCGGGGTTGTAGTCGTCAGAGGTCTCTTCGCCGAACCCCATCGGCGGAAGTACGAACTGGAAGTCCTCTCCCTCGTCTGGGAGCGCAGGCTCGCTGGCCCACAACTGATTGATCCTCCCCCCCAGCCCGAACTCGAGCGTGATCAGGCTTCCAGTGAGTTCAGGTCTGTCTTCAAACGGATCCATGTGGGTTCGGCAGGATACCTGTACCTTTTTGGGACTGCGCGGGCTCGACCGCGCTTTCCTTTGTGCAAATTTTGGAAGGAGATTGAACTTCGATTTATGATCAGCCTTGCGTCAAAATTTCGAGGCACCCGAGCAGGGCGCACCTATCGGCCAGTTACGAGGCAAGATAGTGTCTCGTGGTCCGTCCAGTCGACCGAGACGGGGGTGATGGCGACGAAGCCGTCGCTGAC
>CAYYZP010000078.1:0-4894 GCA_964476165.1 uncultured Fimbriimonadaceae bacterium | reverse complement strand
CGCGATGCAATTTCTTGCGCAGCAGCCCGTTCCAACTCGTTCGTTTTGGCGTCTATCGAGCCAAATCCGAGGCCGAGCAGGGCTATGAGGGCGAGCGGGTTCATGGCACAATAAAATGATGCAAGACTGGGACCGAGCGCCGAAAGGTTACCGCGAACTCCGCACGTCTGCAGTCATCGTCGATCTTCCGGGATTGCAAATCTTTCGATTATCGGGAGCGGATCACTTGTCGTGGCTGCAAGGACAGTGTACGAACGACGTCCGTCGCTTGGAGTCGCAGGTATCGCTAGACTTCTGTCTTACAAAACCGACTGGACAGATTCTCTCGATATGCCACGCCTGGAAATCAGAAGACGGAATGCTGATTGCAACAGACGAGCCGACCGTGTTGATTGAGAGAGTTACCGAGACCGTAATAATGGAAGACGTGACACTGACACGCATAGACGACATGGTCTGCGTGCAAGGGCCAAAGTCTCAGCCGTGTCCCGGCGCATTGAAGTGCGATTGGATCGGTTCCGGAGGATTCCTCTTGCCTCGCACCTGCGATCTTTCATTGCCAACGCTCTCTGACGAAGCATGGAACCTTGCGACCCTTGAATGCGGACACCCATTGAAAGGAATCGACTTTAATGCAAAGACGTTGCCACCAGAACTCGGCCCGGCTTTTGACTCTCAATTCGTCTCTTATGAAAAGGGTTGCTACACGGGACAAGAGGTGCTAATGCGGATCAAATCTAGGGGTCACACGAACAAGACCTGGGTCGGGCTTCGCTCCGAATCCGCGCTCGTCGCAGGTGCATCGGTTACGCACACTGGAAATGTGGTCGGAACTGTCCACCGCACAGCCTTGAGTCCAGTGCTTGGTCACATTGCAACGGCAACGCTGAAGAACGTCGCTGCAAAGGACGGGACTGAGATTGAAGCTGCAAAAACGGTTGCCATAGTCATCAATTTCCCGTTTCAATTCTAAAGACATCACATTGGAAACTTTATTGTCCTTCCCGCGCGGTGCAAAGCAATCGCCTCTGCAGCCATCTCACGAAGCGGTCTGTCCGCTTTCATAAGTTTAATCGGCTTCTTCGTTTTCTTGCGCTTTAATGAAGTTCCTTTCTTACACATCATTTCCGCCTTGCCGAAAAATGTCCACGCAACAGACAAGCGATGTGCACGACGGAGAGCACAACGATAACGAGGTGGGGGTAGGCCTTGCCGTTTTCGCCGAGGTACTTCGGAATGAACATCCCCGACGCGCCGACCGAGACGACGAGCGCAAGGATGTATCCCCATCGCGGGCTGGCCATTTTCAGCGACATCCAAAGCCCGACGAGCACCATCACGCCGATCCCGCCCCCGCCAGCGAGCGACGCATATTCGCCCGCCTTGAGAGTCCCGTGGAGGCCCATCCCGATCATCGCCAGCGCGTAGACCACCATGCACCACTTTGCCCAAGTCATGCAACGAGCATACCGGTTCCAGACTAGATCGCACGAACCTGGCAAGCATGGGCGGGACGCGCCATGCCACAACGATTCTGCCAGATATACTCAAGCCATGTCCGATCTGTGGCACGGCGACCGCGCGAAGGAAGAGTGCGGCGTCGTCGGACTGTACACGCCTGGGGCCGAGGCCGCGAGGCCGGCGTTTTTCGCGCTCTTCGCCCTCCAGCACCGGGGGCAGGAATCGGCCGGCATCGCGGTCAGCGACGGTAGCACGGTCCGGATGCACAAGGAGATGGGCCTCGTCAGCCAGGTCTTCAACGAAGAGGTCTTGCAGTCGCTCCCAGGCTCTATGGCCATTGGCCACACGCGGTATAGCACGACCGGTTCGAGCATCCTGCGAAACGCACAGCCGATCTTCTGCACGAGTACGGTGGGGGAGATCGCCGTCGCGCACAACGGAAATCTCATCAACGCGAAAGAACTCCGCAAAGAACTCGAACAAGAAGGCGAGACGTTCGACACTACTGCCGACAGCGAACTCATCGCGCGACTGCTGGTCAAGAACATGCATCTGGGGCCAGAAAACGCAGTAGCGGCGGCAATGAAAAGAATCAAGGGCGCGTACAGCGTCGTCGTCCAAACGCCGAACAGGATCCTCGGTTTCCGCGACCCCAATGGAGTGCGCCCTCTGATCACTGGTGTTTTCGATGGAGGGTTCATCATCGCCAGCGAATCGTGCGCGTTCGGCCCGGTCAACGCCAAGATCGAAAAGGAACTCGACCCCGGCGAACTCGCCATCATCGATGTCCACGGAATGAGGTATGCGACCGCCCATCCAATCGTCGAACGGACGATGTGCATGTTCGAGTTCATCTACTTCGCCCGGCCCGACAGCCAAATGTACGGCACGTCGATCTACAAGGCGCGAGAACGGATGGGCGAAGAACTGGCGAAAGAGCAGCCTGCCGAGGCCGACATCGTCATTCCGGTTCCAGACAGCGGAATCCCTGCTGCCCTCGGTTACAGCAAGGTATCCAGGCTGCCGTTCGAGGAAGGCATGATGAAAAGCCGCTACATCCATCGGACCTTCATCCAGCCGGATCAGCGCATGCGCGAAATGGGCGTCAGGATGAAACTAACTCCACTTGTCGATACGATCAAGGGCCAACGGGTTGTCGTCGTCGACGACTCAATCGTCCGCGCCACGACGACTAAGCAGATCGTCAAGATGCTTTTCGAAGCGGGCGCGAAAGAAGTCCACGTGCGCATCACTGCCCCCCCCATCAAGTTTCCGTGTTTTTATGGGATCGATATGGCGAGCAAAGGCGAACTTGCTGCGGCGAAGTGGTCGGTCGAAGAGATTTGCGAACACCTGGGAGCGACGTCGCTCGGCTACCTCTCAATTGAAGGCACCAAAAAGGCCGTCGGAAACGGAGCGAACGGCTTTTGCCTCGCTTGCTTTAACGGAAAATATCCGATCGCCGTCCCGGAAGACATGTCAAAACTCGCCTTCGAGCAGCCACCCGAGGTGGGGGAAATCGGAGTCATCACGAGGGGCCAACTCCAACTCTTGGAAGTCGACTAGTTCCCGAAGTCGTAGTTCTCTTTCGTCGTCAAGTGGCGATTTAAAACGCTCTTAGAGTGCAGAAACACGAGTTCGGTGAGTGGGTTCCAAAGATGGTAGATAGATGCCAGTTCTTCAAAGGCGACATACTTTCGTCCGACCGATTCAAACGCCGGGTCAAGGTCGCAAAGTCCTTCGACATTGGCGGCATAGGCGTCGACCCATCGCACTTCGTCCTTTTGCGTGACCCGGTAGCACCCGATGTAGTGGACTTCGCGCAAGAGCGCGCCAGCCTCTTCCTTCGCTTCACGAATGGCCGCTTCCTGCGAAGACTCGTTCGGCTCGACGCGACCGCTCGGGACGCACCAGCCACGGTCGCAGATGTCGCAGATGAGCACCTTGTCTTCGCACCACGGAAAGACAAGTGCGGCGAAAGCCCTCAGCGGCGACCGAAAAGGCGCCGGATGGAACTCAAGTCGTTGCCTGCCGAACAGGCCGGACGGAAACTTTTGAACACCCAATTTGTAAAATCACTCACTTTCGGCTTTCGCCAATGAACCGATCGCTGGCTGGACGACGACTACCTTACCAACGACGTCCTCAAGACTGAAAGGGCCGTAGTCTCGACTGTCTTGCGAGAATTCGTAGTTGTCGCCAATCACATAGATCGTACCCGTTGGAACAATATAGGGGCCGTCCGTCAATCTATAACTGCTCGGCGTGTTCTTGGGATCGACCTCTTGTCCACCGGTCTTGTACACCCGTTTGATAATCAGATCGTTGTCCTGACCGTTCTTGATGACCACGATGTCTTCGGTCACGACTGGCCCAACGAGCCAATAGGCGCTACTAATAAGAAGCCGGTTCCCGTCGCGCAACGTCGGCTCCATTGACTCGCCGTTCACTTCGACAGTCTTGAAGTTGTAGAAGAAGAACACTGCCACGGCAAGCATAAAGAGCAAGAATCCGCCGAAGCCTGTATAGATTCTTTTCTTCTTCTTGGCCCGGTTGTCCTGACTGGCGACTACTTGCGTTTTCCCGTCAGGCCTCGGCTCGGGTACTTGAGGGTTCTCGTTCAAATTGTCGTTCAACATCAGATATCGACCGCAAGTCGGGCTCTGGACAAGTTATACTTGAGATTATCGGTTCTATGGAGTCGTTTTTGGATCAGATCGGCCCTATCGCGCTCGGCGGTGCGCTGGTGCTGGCGCTCATCGCCTTTTACGTCGCCGTCTCAAGCAACTTGAAAGTCAAAGCGCTAAAAGAGCGCTGGTCGAAGGTGCTCGAAGGCTCAGACTCCGAAAGTCTTGAATCGTTGCTGAAAGACCACGTCGACCGAGTCCACTCGTTTTCGGGCCGGGTCGACGATTCTGCGTCAAGAATCGCGCTCCTCGAGTCGAAAATGCAGTGCTCCAAGCGGTTCGTCGGCGTCATCCGCTACGATGCGTTTGAAGACATGGGCGGTGCACAAAGTTTCGCTCTCGCCGTTTACGACGACAATGGCGACGGCGCGGTCGTTACAAGCCAGATCGGCCGCAACGACTGTCGTGTCTATGCGAAAGAACTCAAAGGTGGAAAGTCCGAAAGAGAACTGAGCAACGAAGAAAAGCAGGCGATAGAGGCTGCGGCCGTCAGCAATCACATGGTCGGGTCCCGCAACTGATGTTAGAAGACGATCTCTTACTGATAGAATTGGCGAAGAAGGGCGACCGCCAAGCGTTCGACGCCCTCGTTCGCAAATATGAGCGGCGGGCTTACCAGTACGCTTTTCGGTTGACGTCCAATCAGGACGAAGCCTCAGATATCGTCGCCGACGCTTTCGTGCGGGTCAACAGTGCGATCGCCAACTTCAAGGGCCACTCTGCGTTTGGAACCTGGCTCTACCGTA
>CAYYZP010000077.1:0-21854 GCA_964476165.1 uncultured Fimbriimonadaceae bacterium | reverse complement strand
CGTCGTCGGCAAGTACGCAGAGCGCGAGCCGGAACCGCGCGACCTGTACCGCAAGATCGTCTTCGTCCAAACCCCGAATGTTTTCCGTGAGCACGCGACGCTTTATGGCGGCACGTAGAGCGCGGTCACCCCCACCTGGGGCCATCTGACAATAGAGATCGGCCAGTTCCTCGAGCGCAGAGACCAAATACGAACCAGAACGACAACCCCCATCGTAGATGTGCAGTCCATCGAGCCGCTCGCGCAGACCGCTGAACGCCCGTTTGTCGTCAGCAAGGCTCACAGGGTCGGCGATGCCAAGGTGCTTGGCCACCACTTCGCGGCACGCCAACCTGAGCAGCGCGACGTTGGGATAGACCGGCTCGTCTTCGCCGGAAAGGTACGCCTCAAAGACAGCGCCCATGACCGACGGCGTCACGGCGACGACGCATTCTCCCGGAGTGCCCTCGTCCATGCTGAACTCGAACCTTGTCAGCAGACCATCGGGGCCGAGCAGCGATTCGAAAAGCGCGTCGGGCACGGTCGCAAACCCTTTGTCGGTCTGCATCTCGCGCTCGAAAAGTTCGGGGGCGAACATGCCCCCACCCAGGTGGGGGACGTCACCAACGAGAGTCCTAACCAGCCATCGGGCTTCGTGTCGCGGTTCATTGAGCGCGTTGAAAAAAACGAACGCAAGTCTCTGGTAAAAGAAGTGCGGGCCTGGTCTCTTCTTCCAATCCTCATAGAGCGCCTGGAGATAGTCGGTGCGGTCATTGAACGTCAGCCAGCCTCTGGTCTGCAAGAACCGCACCAGCAAGACCCGCGTCATGAACCGATTGAGGGTCGCCCCCACCGCGTCGTCGGTAGTACTGGCAACGCAACGTATTTGCAACGACCGGTACTCGTCCAAAAACGCGCGCGCCAAAGCCGCAGCGTCGAAACACGCCTTCATCGGATCGTCGCCCGTGCATTCGCGCACGCTGTCGCCCGCAGCGAGCGACGAAAGCCTTTCGACGGCATAAGGGGCAGGACGCGAGCGGTCGATCGGCATCAACCGGACAGTGTCGCCGTCCTTCCAGGACAAGACGACCGCAGAAGACGCAGGATCGTCCAAAATAGAGACCTTCTCGCGCGACAAGCGGCCATCGAAGATGCGTTCGAGGTTCTCTTCGATGTTCGGCGATCGCAGGGCCTTTCTGATCCGTTCGTTCTGTGTACGCATCTGGCCTCAGCCTATTATGGTGCTGACGGGGCTACCAGCGTATCAAGTTCGCGCCCCAGACGAGGCCCGCACCGAATCCGACGGTCATCACGACCATCCCGCGTTTCAACCGGCCCTGCTTTTCCGCCTCATACAAGGCGAGAGGGATCGAACCGCCGCTCGTGTTGCCGTATTTTTGGACGTTCAGGAACACTTTTTCATTGGGGAGCGAGAGCCTCTTGGCCGCCGAGGTGATGATGCGCAGGTTGGCCTGGTGGGGGACGAAAAGATCAATGTCGGTGGCGTCCATCCCGGCGATTTGCAAGACCTTGCAACACGCGTCTCCCATCGCCGTCACCGCAAAGCGATATACCTCCGCGCCTGCCATGTAGATGTAAGGCGACTTCCCCTTTGACCACTCGCGGCCGACCGGGTATTTGGATCCGCCGCATTCCAGATTGATGTGCTTCGCGCCAGCGCCGTCCGAAAGAAGCACGGTCTGCAACACGCCACGGTCCGTGTTCTCCTCTCCCTTGAGCACGACCGCGCCCCCCCCGTCGCCGAAAAGCACGCACGTCGAGCGGTCGGTGAAGTCCACAAACTTCGTGAGCACGTCCGCCCCCACCACGAGCACCGTTTGCGCGCGGCCCGATTCGATCATGGACGCGCCGACGTTGAGCGAATAAATGAAGCCCGCGCAGGCCGCGCCGACGTCAAATGCACCCGCCCTCTTCGCGCCGATTGCCTCTTGGACGTGGCACGAGACCGATGGGAAGAGCATGTCGCCGGTCACAGAGCCAACGATAACCACGTCGATCTCGTTCGGGTCGGTCTTGGAAGCCGCCAGCGCCTCTTTCGAAGCGGCAATGGCGAAGGTGCTGCAAGTCTCGTCGTCGCTCGAAATCCTGCGCTCGCTGATGCCCGTCCTTTGCAGTATCCACTCGTCGTTCGTGTCCACCATGCGCGCAAGGTCGGCGTTGGAAATGATTTTTTCCGGTACCGCGTGACCGATTCCTTGGACGACGGCTCGCTTTGTCATTTTTCCTTCAGTTTTGGCTCTTGACCGATGGCGTCTGTGATCGCCTTGACCAAGCAGTGATCCACCGCTTTTGCCGCGCTCAGCACGGCGTTCTTGATTGCCTTGGCGTCGCTCCTACCATGACATATAATGCACAGTCCGTTGAGGCCCAGGAGCGGGGAGCCGCCGTATTCCGCATAGTCCACTTTTTTTCTCAATGGTGCGAGCGCTTTTTTCAGCGGTAAGAACAAGAGCCTCTTTGCACCTTTAGGAATCGCTTCCCTGATCTCCTCGAAAATGAACTCGCCGACTCCCTCGGCGGTCTTGAGCACGATGTTTCCGACGAAGGCGTCGCAAACGACCACATCGCACTTGCTCGAAAACATTTCCTTGCCTTCGATGTTTCCCGCGAACCAAGCGTGGCCGCTCAAGAGGTTGTGCGCGGCTTTGGCAAAGGCGTTTCCCTTGCCTGGTTCCTCACCGATGTTCAGGAGGTGAACCCGTGGCTCTTTTCGTCCGAGCACTTTTTCGACATACGCTCGGCCCATGACGGCGAACTCCAGCAGGTGCTCAGGCTCGACGTCGGGCGACGCTCCCGCATCGAGCAGGATGAACTGCCCGTGCCGGTTTGGGATCGGACTGGCGATCGCGGGGCGGTGGACGCCATGAACCTGCCTCCAGGAAAGAAGGCTTGCTGCGGTCGCGGCGCCCGTATTCCCAGCGGACACCATCGCCTGGGCGTTGCCTTCTTTGACCAGGCGGACGCAGACAGCCAATGAGGAGTCTTTCTTGTGCCTGATGGCGTCCATCGGCTTTTCCGCCATTTCAACCACTTGGCTGGCTGGATGGATGTCCACGTTTCCAGGCAACGTTCCTTTGACGCACCTTTGGATGCGCTCCGGATCACCAACCAAAAGGATGTTTCCCTTCACCAAGTTTGCCGATTGGATCGCCCCTTCGACGACCTCGCGGGGGGCGTAGTCTCCCCCCATCGCGTCTATGGCGATCCTCAATCTTCCTCCGGATGGACCATTTCGCGCAACTTTTGAAGTGAAGGATGGCCACTTGATGGCTCGAGAACCGGTCCACTCTTAGCGTTCGGACAGGGTCCCTCCCAGCCAAAATCACACAATGGTTGGATTGGTAGGTTGACAATAAGGCCCTGCCTCAAATAGGCGTCTACATCGATCGCGTTCTTGGTGAACAGCGGAAATTCCTCTTCTTCGACGACGACGGCATGTTCACCAGTACCGTAACAAGCCGGGACGCCATCGACTTGAAACTCGTCGGACATCAGAAATATAACCTTTTGGTTGATCGGTTCGCTGCACCGGGCGCACTCCATCGTGCACTCTGCCAAGAACTCGCCTTTCAGAAGTAAGATGTTGCCTGCGCTCTTCGCTTCAAGGTCTCCCGTTATCGGCGCAACGAGGTCCAAGTCAGCCTCTTCGACCAGACCCGTCTCGACCGCGACGACGATCTTTGTCCCTGGGTGCTGGACGGCCTCGTTTAGATCAAGGAGCCCGTGTCGTTTCATTTCAGGTTCAAAATGTTACCTCTGGGCCAACAAAGTCCCTTTCCCTGGCCGGTCTTAAGAAAATCGAGGGCATCGACCGAAAATTCAAAGGAGATGCATGGTTTTGGACACCAGAAAGACTCGCCTGGGAGCGTTCCGCGCAAGATCGCGAGCCTGCTGACGTCGGATCGGTTCACAGACCAGCCTTTGACCTGGGCCTCCTCGATCATCAGGGCGCTCGGCATGTCCCACGGAGTGCTCCAGCGCGTGCTCTGTTCCGTCCCAAGCCTCGAAAGCGGCACCCTTCACGTTCTTCAAGACCCCGAACTGTACGACGTCGTCAGCGCAGTCAAGAAACTAGGGTTCGACCCAGTTTGGAGAGCGTCGCTCAAGGCGTGCTATTTCAACTTGGTGATGAAAGCCGTACGGAACAGCACGCTCGGGCCAGCACACTTCGCGGCGACTGGAGCGGCGGCGGCCGACACCGCTGCCTGGATCGCAGAACGGCACATCGTCAACCCAAACGAGGCTTTTTCACTCGCGCTTTGGAGCGAATGCGGACTGGTTGCTTCGATCTACGCGTTCCCTGACGTCTATTCGGCAATGTTTGCCCAACCTGGCAATCGGACGATCAGCGACCTCGAAAGAGAGGCCTTCGGATTCGACCACCAACTGGTGGGCGCCTGTGTAATGCGCCTTTACAAGTTTCCCAAGCCGTTTCAAGACCAGTGCGCCCGACACGAACTCGACTTGCTAGACCTCAGACTTGAGGAAAAACTGCTCCGCACCGCGACTGTGGCTGTCGCGACCGTCGGAGGTTGGTACCACCCAAAGGACGCCAAGCCGACGTTGACGGCAGGCGTCCTAGCCGGAGCCCTCATGCGTGAGCCGGACCGAGATAATCTGGCCGACTTCGCGCGCTCACGACTAGGTGATTCGATGAGGCTCCTTGCAACAGTTCAAAAAAAACCTGCCTGATTTGAACGGAAACCCTTCACCGTAGCGTCAAAATCGAGTAACCTATAGGTTCTTGGCCATTGGTCGCTGACTAACGTCCCTTCCTTGGTCGAGATTGTTTGCCCCTCATCGGGGTTGTTTTGGACTTGAGTACGGTACGAGCGAGGTATTCGGAATTGAAATTTTGTTGGGTTCTTCTTGTCTTTGGTGTGTTGGCTTTCGGCTGTGGCGGAGGCACGGGCAATGCCGGATCGACGACTGGTGGCTCCGGCGGTTCGGGTGGTACCACGGGAGGGACGGCTGTGCCGGCTGCTGCCGTCGTGCTTTCTGAAAACGCGAACATGCAGTTTACGGTCATCACTGGCCAAGGAAGACGCGCACTAGAGTCTCACATCGTCACCATGCCGGGCTTGACCGTGCGCAACGACGAGTTCGACATCGTTTCACTTTCAAGTGGCATCCGCGCGACGCTTGAGTCTTACTCTTTGGCATCGTTGAGCACCGCCTACCAAATACCTTTGACGTTACCGACCAAGCACTTCGAGATCTTTCCGCTTTCGATTACCTCGTACCAGATCTACGACTCGGGAGGGACATTGACCAAAGACTGGATCGGATTCCTCCAGCCATCGCCACCGTTCGATTGCGACGTCTTGTTGTCGCGCGGGCGCGACACGACGCTTCAATTCATAATGAACGATGCGATTGTAACGGACTCAGACCCCGATCCGACGTTTGACCGTACTCAGTTCGAACTCGAGAACTACGACCCAATTACTAATAAGGTCGAAAGTCTGTTCAGCGACTTCGTCGCGTTCGACATTTCAAACATGTCCGCCGCGAGCCGACCGAACATGAAGAACGGCGCTGATGCTGAAATGGCGATGTTCTCTGGCGATGCGATCACCATTACTGCAGGGTTCGGTTCGTTCGGCACGCTCCAAATCCTCGATCCGATCCTTGATCCGGCCATCAGTCAGGACCAAGGCGTCATCAACCAACCGATCGTCATTGGTGGCGTCCCTACGGAGGGCGTGTACACGCTCTTCGAACCCGATCCGCGCGAACTCAATCCGATGGACGGAATTATCGTTTCGCTCCAAGGACGATGGCGGCCATATACCCAAGTCCTCGCAGGGTTTGGGAACTACTCGATGATCATCTTCCCGAGCAGTCGCGCCTTTGATACAGGGCTCAACGACATCAACGGAGACGACATCTACGACAGCGAAGAATTTACAGCCGTCTATATCGCTCGAAACGCCAATGGACAGATCACCGCGCTTTGGCAAGGTCCGGCTCGCTTTAGTGGGCCGAACTCCAATGAAATCCGGCTTTCACGAATCCGCGACATCGTCGGTGGGCTCGAAATCGATCCGGCGGTCGGTGTGCTCAGTATTCCAGTCAAGTCGAGGGGAGTCGTTACGACAGGAACCTTTACTTTCCCGGGCGGTTCTGTTCCGGCAGAGTTCTCGGCGAACTTCCCGTTGACAGGCAATTACAGAGTCTTTAGGAAGTAGTGCGCCGCATACTGGCCGGCCTCGACACGGAGTACGGCCTCCACGTCGGGGACCGTGGGCCGGAGCGACAAGTCGACGACGCGGCAGAACTTGTGTGTTCGTATCCCTATGACTGTTGGGCCGGATGGGATGCGTCTCAGGAGTCACCTAGAAGTGACCTTCGCGGCTTTGTTGCCCGAGAGTTGCAGCACGATCCAATTGATGCCCAGTTTGACGAAAGGGCATTGACGCGCGAACCAGACGCTGTGCGCGCCGACCGGATATTGCAAAACGGCGCACGCCTTTACAACGACCACGGCCACCCGGAGTACGCGACTCCAGAATGTTTGAGCATAGAAGAACTCGTTCTCCACGACCGGACTGGAGACAAGGCAGTCAATGCGGCTGGGCAGGAATTCGAAAAACGCACTGGCAACAAGGTCGGAATCTATAAGAACAACACCGACTTTCATGGCGCGAGTTATGGGTGCCACGAAAACTACCTCGTCCCTAGGTCGGTCGGCTTTGACAGACTGTTTAACGGCCTTGCCCCCATGCTCGTCGCGCGTCAAGTGCTCTGTGGGGCGGGCAAGGTGGGGGCAGAATCAGGGGCGAAGTGCGACTTTCAGATTTCGCAGCGCGCGGATTTCATCAACGAGGTCGCTAGCGTCGACACGCTCTTCAAAAGACCACTGTTCAACACGCGCGACGAACCGCACGCAGATGCTGAAAAGTGGATGCGCCTCCATGTGATCTGCGGCGACGCCAACATGTCCCCCACCGCGCTGAGCCTCAAGGTCGGACTTGTCAAGGTCGCTCTGCACACCATTGAAGCAGACTGTGCGCCCCAATGGGAACTTCACGATCCCGTCCGCGCGTTTCGAGAAGCCAGCCGCGCAGTAGAAAGTGAGGGCACCATTGAGATTCAGCGGTCGTCACAGACGACTCCGAGGCGCGTCATCGAGTCGTATCTAGATGCATACGAGGAAAACTTCGGCGCGGACTCGGAACTCGACGAGATCGTCCTGCTTGCTCGTCGACTGCTCGACAAGCGGTTCTCCGATCCAGTCCTCTTCGCACGGAGCGTCGACTGGGCGAGCAAGAAACGACTCCTCACCATGTTTCAAGAAGAAGATAGCCTCGAGTGGAGCGACCCGTCTCTTCAGTCTCTCGATCTGGAGTATCACCGGATTGACGGCGAGGGTGGGCTCCATGTTTCGCTCGTTCAATCCGATGAAGTTGACCCCGAACCAAAACCTCAAGAAGTAGAAAGGCGCACGGGCACAATCGAGGAGCCGACTCGCGCCTTGGCCCGAAGCGTCGCTGTCACGAAATTCAGCGACAGGCTCAGCGGTGCAAACTGGCGATACCTAACTTTCAGTCTACAGGACGGCATGAAGCGCGTTGAACTCCTTCCGGACCGGAACTATCCTGCGTCCCTTTGGAACGCATCGAGCGTAGAAGAACTCATAATGCAGATTGAGGAAGCAAACAAGAATGGATGACCGGACGACACGACGCATGGAACCGGAGCCTGAGCGCAAGTTTGGCGACGATTCCGGTCCGTCAAAACCGGATGTCAGAAAACCTTCTGCGCCGAACGAACTGCTCAAGCGCATGAGGCGTGTCGACCCTGACCAGGCAAAGAAGTACAGGCAGAGGTCAGGCCAGTGACCGTCGCGCCACCTATCGACTTTGCGCGCCTCGTTGGATATGCGCCGGTTCCGGCGACCATCAACGAAGGAGAGACCCACGGGACGACCGTGCTCGCGCTCCGGTTCAACGAAGGAGTGGTCTTCCTTGCCGACCGGCGGGCGACCATGGGCAACCTCATCATGTTCGACCGTGCCGAAAAGATCTTCAGTCTGGACAAACGGACAGTGGTCGCCATTAGTGGCGCGTTCGCGCGGTCGATGGACGTCTGTCGCTACCTGCAGCACGCCTTCAAATACTACGAGCGGCGCAACTTGCATGAGATTTCGGCAGACGGCAAACTCATGGAGATTTCCAAGGCCCTCTCGGCAAACCTCGCTACCGCAGGAGGCGGGGGGGGAGTCTTTTTGCCGATCGCCGCGACCTACGACCGGCGGGCAGACGAGTTCGGTATTTACTTTTTCGACCTGGCCGGCGCGCGATTCCAGGGGACGGAATATGCGTGCGCGGGCTCCGGATCGGAGCGCATTCGAGGCGTCTTTGAGTACCTTTCGCGGACAAAAGGTTCTTGGCCGACGCGCCAGTTGCAAGAGGTCCTTTTGGACGGGCTCACGATGCTCGACATTGCCTCCGACCTCGATTCTGCGACCGGGGGATTTTCAAAGAACATGCCCAGCGTCAGCGTCCTCACCAAAGATGGAACGCGCAGCCTCTCGGCAAGTGAGGTTTCGGAATTTGTCGCGACAGTGACGAAGCCCCGGCACTAGGATTCGCGTGGTTAAATGAACGGGTGGCCCGACCAATGGTCGGGCCACCCTGATTTGCTCAAAGCACCTTAGAAGCGATAGCCGAGGTACGTGCCCACGGCGGTCGCGCGCGCGCCGCTCGCCGCGTCGCTATAGAACAACGACATTTCGCCGAACAGGTGGTTGCTGAACTCCACTCCCAGCCCAAACCGCGCCGCCGCCACCGTCTTAGTGCTCGTCACGTCGATGATAGCGATTCCCACCCCCATCAGGTAGTAGGAACGATTGGCGTCCTCGTAACTGCCGCCCGTATACCAGCGGTGGGTGATGGTGATCGGGAACATGTTCCCCTTGTCGCCATTCAACCCTCGTCCCATCCAGTCGACGCTAAGAGTAGTCTCGCCTCCTGCAAAAAGCGGCCTTTCCAAGAATACGTCCGCTCCAAAACCGATCATGTTGCCCGTGATGCCGCGTGTCACGATGTCAATGGGATACACGAAGCCGAACCGGAACGAGATATTGGTCGGTTCGCTAATACCTTGAGCGCTGGCGAAGGCCGAGACCGCAAGGGCTACAAAAACAAACATTCGTTTCATCATGAAATTCCTACCGTACTGCATTGGAGCCCACAAGTGCGGGCGTTCGTTCATTGTACTTGGTCTATGGGCAGGCTGAACAGTCTTTCTGGTTCAACGACGGTAAAATTGCGGTCTCATGCCCGATCTCCTCCTAGAACTTGGATGCGAGGAACTGCCTGCCTTCGAAGTCAGGCGTGCGGCAGACCAGTTGCTCGCGGGCGTTCTCAGCCGCCTGGACGAATCCGGGCTGGCGCACGGGGCCGGATCGACTATGGCGACGCCGAGGCGATTGATCGTGCATGTCGCCGACGTTGCGGCACGTCAGCCAGACAGTGTGAAAGAGCAGCGCGGGCCTTCGGCTTCGGCGGCGTTCGATTCTAGCGGGGCTCCCAGCGGGGCGCTCCTAGGTTTCTGTAAGGGACAAGGGGTCGATCCTTCCTCCGTGGTTTCGCGGGACGACTATGTTTGGGTGACTAAGAACGTCGTCGGGCTTGCTGCCCGTGAAGTTTTGGCAGAGGTACTCCCACTGTCAATTCGGGCGCTCACCTTTGACAAAACGATGCGCTGGGGCTCGGGCAAGATGCGGTTCGCCCGTCCCATTCGATGGATCCTCGCCAGTTTTGACGATGCGATCGTCCCCTTTGACATCGAAGGCGTTTCGAGTGGGCTTTTAAGTCGCGGGCACCGTTTCTTGGCTCCTGCCTCCTTTGAGGCTAAGAACTTTGGGTCGCTCGTCCAAGGGCTGCGCAAGAGGTGGGTCGAACCCGACGCTGGCGCTAGGGAAAAGCGGATTCGAGAAGGCGCGGGCAAAGTCGCTATTGGAAAGCCGATATTGTCCGATCAATTGGTTGAAGAAAACGTCTATTTGACAGAGTGGCCCGAAGCCATGCTCGGAGACTTTCCTGATTTGTACTTGTCGCTTCCGGAACCTGTGCTGGTCGCAGCGATGGCCAAGCACGAGAAGTTCTTCCCGGTGCGAAACGAGGCGGGCGCACTGACGAACAAGTTCGTGTCGATCCGGAACGGAGGTGAACCGTCGGCCGTCTTGCGGGGCAACCAGTGGGTGCTCAACGCGCGGTTCAACGACGCCAAGTTCTTTTTCGACGATGACACCAAAAGGTCAATGGATGATTTCCTTGCCCGGACCGAGCGAATGTCTTTCGCCGAGGGGCTCGGTTCGATCAGGCAGCGGGCAGACCGGCTTTCCCAGTTGGCGCACGAGGTCGCTTTGTCGGCGGGTTCGCCTGAGGCCACGGCAGACCTTGCTAAAAAGGCAGGGCTTTATGCAAAGGCCGATCTCTCTTCGGGGCTTGTGAGCGAAATGGCTTCGCTCCAGGGCATCGTGGGCGCTGAGTACGCCGCTCGGGAGAAGTTCGAGGAGTCCGTCTGCGAGGCGATCCGGTTCCAATACGATCCCCATAAGGCACTTCACGGGAAGCACAATGCCGTCTCACTCGCAATCATAGTTGCTGACCAATTGGATAAATTAGCCGGATACCTTGGTCTTGGGCGGGTGCCGTCTGGTTCGAGTGACCCATTTGGGCTCCGCCGGGCCGCGACCGTGCTCGTCGACTGCTCTCGGTCGGGCTATCAACCGTCTGGTGGCTTTAGCGATTTGCTGAAGGGCGCAGTTGGTCTGTATCAGAAACAAGGGATTGCCTTAGACGGAGGGTTGGCTGAGGCGAGCCTCGCTGACCTCTTTGCAGGTCGCTACGAGTCGATGAACCCCGATGCCGAGCACGACGTGCTGCAGGCGGCCCTTCTGGACCGGTCCGCCGGCGCGACGCTCGACCCGGTCTCGTTCGGAGTCAGGCTGAAGGTCGCGTCTGGAGCCTCGCTCGACCACGGCTTTGTGCAGGCGGCGACCAGACCGATCAACATCGTCGCTGCCGCCCGGAAGAAGGGCATCAATATCCCAGTGGTGGCCGACATTGACTCACTGGACGCCTCGGCTCTCGATTCTGAGGAGGGTTCTAACCTCTTGAAGGCGGCACGGGAAGCGGCCATCGCCACCAAGGGCGCTACCGACCCGGCTGCGATTTTCGTCGCCCTCAAGCGGCTTGAAAAACCGATCAACGCCTTTTTCGAAGGGTCGATGGTTATGGTTGAGGATGAAAAGGTGCGGGACGCGCGGCTTTCGATGCTGAGCGCCGTTGCAACTGTTTTAGAGGCCGCGGGCGACATGTCCAAGATCGTCATTGACGGTTGAGGACGTATTTGGCCAGAACGTCGAACTCGACGTTGACGCGCTGCCCCTTTGTGAGCATGTTGAAGGTCGTGTTCGCCAACGTGTGTGGGACAAGCGCGACTGTGAACTCTCCACCTTTTGGTTGAACAACGGTGAGGCTCACTCCGTCGATCGCGATGCTGCCTTTGTCCACCAACAGTTTTTCTTCGCTGACCCCAAACCGAGCGACTCCCTCTGTATCCCACCCTCGAAACTGCCCTGTGCAGTCAATATGGCCTTGGACAATGTGCCCGCCGAACCTGTCGCTCGCCTTCATCGCCCGTTCTAGGTTGACCTGTGTTCCTTCAGTGAGCGAACCTAGGGTTGTCCGCTCGAGGGTTTCTTGGCTGAGGTCGAACTCCAGGGTCTCGCCAGCCAGCACGAGCGTCAGGCAACAGCCGTCGACCGCCACGCTCTCTCCCGCCACCCAAGGCTCCTCTGGCCAGGCGTTCGGGACGACGACAGACAACTTCTTACCTGTCTGAGTCGAATCTGGTCGCTTCACTCCGACCTTCCCGACCGCCTGCACGATTCCCGTGAACACGGCCCAAGTGTAAACCATGTCCTGTCCCACCTCTCGGGAGCGCGTTCCGCCCACAACTCTGTTGAACTCTCGTGCCACGGACAGGCTCTCCGGAGTTTGTCCGTGCGACTGGCAGGCGGGACGCCCGCCCAACAATCGTCGCTCGGGTGCCACGGTTTGACCCCGATTCTGGGAGGGGCAGGCCGTGCGAAGTGCCGAGCGTATTGAGAAAAACGGAAACCTAACAAAACTCTTTGGTCAAAGTTTGGGGAGGGAGCACGGCCTGCCTTAGCGGGACGAACCGTGGCACCTTCTATTGAGACTGTTTCTTGCTGGCGATTTTTCTGATCAATCCGTCGATGACGCGTTCGACACCGGCGTGCTCTCGCTTGGTATTTTCGACATGTTTGAACATGTTGAAGATCAGTTCTACGCCCTGTGTTACTTCTTGCGAGGTGCGATCCGAGTCGCCAACGATTCTCAAGTACCACTCCTCGGCAATCGTTTCATCCTTGACGTTCGGTTCCTTGGCAACGAGCAGTACCTTTAATTCCGCCAACGCCCCTATGTATCTCACCTGGACGCCCTTGCAAGCAAAAGGATCGCTCGCGGCAATCTGTGCCCTGCGGTTTTCGCGGGCTTCATAAATTTTCCAATCTGGTCGCATCCAAGTTGCTTTCTCACGAGCGGGATATCTTGCAAGAAACGATCTGAAGCGTTCGTCATAGGATTGTGTAGAAAGACGATCGTAATAGTCGACATGGTCGATTATTTCTCCGGAAAAGAGTGACGGGACATCATGATCTGGGGTGTTGCGAAAGTATATCTCTTTCATCCCACGAAGAAAATCGCCGTTATCTTTGTTTGCGCGTGCGAGGCGCTCCGCTGTCTCGGCGATGTACGAGCGACAAAGATTCGTAGTCAAGTAAGAAAGAATCGTTGGCTCTTGGTCGATTAATTCGACAAGTTGAAAGGACTCTTCAAGTATTAGTAGTGAGTCCTCTTCCTCGCCAAATGCCATCGCTGCCTCGGAGCCTGCACAGAGAAAGGCAATTGCATAGACAGTCTTCAACTGAATGTCGAACCCAGCATTGGAGCCTAGTTCTGCGGAGGACGTGTGGCTGAATCTTTCGTAATCGGCAAATTGCACAACACTCATGAGTTCATTCCTTCGCTTGAGCCATATCTCGTCGAACAGGGCTTTCGTTTTAGCGGGGTTCTCATCACTCATGTCATCCGCATTGGGGATCGGAACCTTCCAATTCTTGATAATTGGCAAGAGGTCAGGGCCGATGGGGGTGTTGTGGATCCTGTGATATTCGTCCCATGTCAGCGCAAGGCCCGCTTTGCGCGCAGCGGCTTTTGCGGCAGGCAAGTCTCGTGCGGCGAGTTCGAAGTCGGACGGGCGGTAGACGAAGTAGAGCGTGACAGCGGTGCCGAGGGCGATTGCCGCGGCTAAGACGAGGATTGTCTTCCGCCTCTTGCTCACACCCTTATTGTGTCTGTCGTTTCGTCGTTTTTATTTCTGGGGACGGAGAACAGCCTCTGGTGAGATTGTCAGTACGGGGCGCACTCGGCTCGCGAGGACGCTCGCCCTCCCAAGTCGTCAAAATTGGGTGCCATGGTTGTTCAGGAAGTCACACAAGACAGTGTCCTTTCCAAACCCATGTGACTTCCCGGACAGCCGTGATCCCTTCTCGTGCCGCTCACGGAACTTCCAAGGCTTTTCCGTGATCCAGCGGCACGGCTCGCGGGGACGCTCGCCCTCCCAATCCATTCAGATGCCGGCAGGCGGGACGCCCGCACCACAAACGTCGCTCGGGTGCCACGGTTTGTCCCCGACTCCGGGAGGGGCAGGCCGTGAGGAAGTGCCACAGGCTGGTAGTCAAGGGAGCATTTCTTGACCAGGCTCGGGACGAGCCTGCCACACATGGGCGGGACGCACCTTGCCACGGGCATCCGGTCTCATTGTAAGTTTGCTGACGACGCACGGACAAACTCCGGAGAGCCTGACCGTGGCTCGAGATCGGAGGAAGGGATCACGGCTGTCCGAGAAGTCACAGGGTTTGGAAATGACTTTGTCTGTCGTGACTTCCTGAACAACCGTGGCACGATCTGCGATGAAAAGTAGCCCCGCGACGGTCGAGTGAAAAAGCGCGGTCAAGCTCGCGCACTCCCAAAGTTACCGCTTCATCGATTCGATCTCAGCGGAGAACTTTTCTTTGACCACTCGGCGCTTGACCTTGAGAGAGGGCGTGAGCTCCCCCCCCTCGACGCTGAAGGTGACACTCAGCAGGCAGTGTTTTTTCACCTTTTCGAAGTCCGCGAGGTTGGCGTTTGCGTTCGATATTTCTTTCTTAATGAGTTCTCGAACATCGTCGCGCAGGACGATCTTTTGTGGATTGCTTTCCGTTACCCCCACCGAAGACAGCCAGGTCTTGACGCGGTCGAAATCGGGCAAGACCAGAGCACAGCAATACTCCATACCGTCGCCGAACAGCACTGCTTCCGCGATGTACTCGCTCTGTTTCAGGAGACCTTCGATGTGGAGGGGGGCGATGTTTTTTCCGTTGCCGAGCACCAACAAATCCTTCTTGCGGTCGGTGATCTTGAGGTGGCCGTCCTCGAGTTCGCCGATGTCGCCGGAGTGGAACCAGCCGTCCTTGTCGATGGCGTTCGCGGTATCTTCGGGCAGATTGTAATACCCTTTCATCACGCTCGCACCGCGCTGGAGTATTTCACCGTCCGATGCGATCTTAAGTTCAACGACCGCGAAAGGCGGGCCGACGGTGTGGGCGCGGTTGTCCCACGGGCGATTGATGCAGGTCGCCGCAGTGGTCTCGGTGAGCCCGTAGCCTTGGATGACGATCAGGCGAAATGCGTTGTAGAACTCGTTGACCGCTGGCGGAAGCGCTGCCCCCCCCGAGACGAAGAAGCGAACCGATCCCCCCACCTTCTCGCGCAGTTTCGATCCAACGATTTTGTCGAGCAAACCTGCAAGTGGTGCAAACTTTTTCCTATACCGCGCGACGCCCTGCGAAAGCGTCCAATGGAACAGCCGTTGCCGCGAGGGGGGGGATTTCTCAACGCCGTCCATGATGCGAGACTTCACCGACTCCAAAAAACGCGGCACACAGAGCACGACGGTCGGGTGCGTCTTGACAAGATCGGTAGCGATCGTCGCAACCGATCCTGCATACACCACGCTTGCACCGATCGCTACCGGCAAAACGTGCCCTGCGTAACGCGCGAACACGTGCGCCAAGGGCAAGAACACGAAAAACCTGTCCTTTTCGTCGACTGGAAACCCCTCTTGGATGCACGCACTCAGTGAAATGAAGTTCCCGTGCGTCAGTTCGACCCCTTTTGGGCTCCCAGTCGTTCCACTGGTGTAGATGATCGTCGCCGTGTCGTTTTTGTCGACTTGAGCAGCACGTAAAGCCAAATCAGAAACTGCAAAGGGGGACGGCGACCAAAGTTTGTCCCAGGTGATCGCTTTAACTCCCTCTAAAAACTTGACCTTCTCGACCTGCACGGCCGAACTGCATACGACGACGAGCGCGCCGGAATTCCGTACGATGTACTGCGTCTGGTCGGGCGGAAGCGTCGGATAAATCGGCACAGAGATCAGGCCGAGGCACTGGCACGCCCAATCGACGATCGCCCACTCGCGGCACGTCTCGCCGATGATGCACACGCGGTCGCCCTTTTTTAATCCAAGTGATTCGAGCGCGGAGGCTTGCGAAGCAACGTCGTTGATGAGTTGCGCATAGGTCAGAGATTGGTGCGACTTTCCATCCGGATAGACCATCGCCGTGTTCGAGGCAAACTGGCCGCAAGTGCGGAGGAACAGGTCGCCAAGCGACTTGGAATCTGCGATGAACTGGTTCATATCAGACTGCGTTCTTTGACGCGCAGGTACGCGCTGACCAAGGTGCTTGAGAGATCCTGCGGTTCGGCCTCGATGCCTTGGATCCCAGAAAACGTCAGCCGTGCCTCGGCCTTTTTTCGGTCGCGAAAGTACCAGTGCGCGGCAGCGCGACGAAAAAGATTGAGCGGCTCGATGATCTCCTCGGCCATGACCTCACGCAGGCGCGGATCGGACACGCGCACGACCATTACGAGGTGCCGCTTGCGCAGATTTGACAAAGCCACGGAAAGTTCGGAAGCCTGGTCTTCGTTTTCGGTATCCGTGAACACGACCACCAGAGACCGGCGCTTCCACTTCCCCGCCAAATAGGCGAACGCGCGCATGTAGTCGGGCTGGACGGGCTCGGCGTGCATCCCGTGGATCGTGTCGAGGATCATCGTGACCTGCTTGCGGCCCTTCTTTGGCGCGATATAGCGCCCGACTGTATCACTAAATGTGAGCAACCCGACCTGGTCGCCCATTCTCTCCGCAGTATGCAAAAGCATGAGCGCCGCATCGAGCGCGTAGTCCAGTTTGCGGCGGCCGGCGACCTGTCCGAGCATGTGCCGACCAGCATCGAGGCACACAATGACCCCTTGGTTGCGCTCGACCTCGTAGTTGCGGACGACTAGTTTGCCTAACCGCGCTGTCGACTTCCAATCGATCGTGCGGTAGTCGTCGTCGTTGTACTCGCGAAGGGACTCGAACTCTGTACCGATTCCTTTCACCCGCGAGCGGCGGACACCGATGAGGCTCAGATGTCCTTTCTGTTTGAGTAAATCGAACTCGTTAAGCGCCCGGACGTTGGGATAGATCGGCGCTCTCTGGGTCGTATCAAAAAACCTCTCCACCCACGCGAGCCCGAGAGGGGCGAGCCACCGGACATATGTGCCGTGAAAAGAATCTGCCCCACGGTGCTGGGGGACGATCAGATAGTCGACGTGCGCAACCTTTCCAGGCTTGATATGGACGTGAAACTCGTGGTTCGTAGCGACCGAATCGACGGGCGGCGCGTCGCGGACCATCAGCCGCACCGACATGTCGCTCTGGTTCTCGATCTCTAGCCGCACGGGGTTCGTCACACCGACTGAGAGAATGGGTGCGGACCGCCTCTCAATCGTTACTACGTTCCACCTTCTGGCGACGCCCCATCCAGCGACCAGGGCGACGAATAGCACAACGTTGTACGGGAGCACAAGCGCCTCGAAACCAGGGACGAACGCGCCGACAAAGGCCAGCGGCACACCCGCCGCCAAAAGAACCCAAAACCGCGTCGTCGGGATGAGCATGATAGAATCTAATTAGTGAACGACCAGCATCTCGTTCTGACCCCTGAAAAGTCCGTCGTGAGTTTCAAGGTGGCCGGAATCGGTGGCCGGATGATGGCCCAGATCATCGACGTGATGATACTCGGTGGGGCCATTACAGTCACCAGCATCATCTTTGCGATTCTGTCGATCGGGTCTGAGGCGCTGCTTGGGGTCTACATTTTTATTATTTCCGCTTCTTTCTTCGTCTACTTCATCCTGTTCGAATGGCTCTGGAACGGCTTCACGCCGGGCAAGAAGGCGATGGGGATCAAGGTGGTCTCGTACGACGGGACGCCAGTCACGTTGCGAGGCGCGACCTATCGGAACCTGATGCGTCCAGGCGACTTTTTGCCGTTTTTCTACTTTACGGGGTTCATCGCTTGCTTCCTCAACGAAAAGTCGCAGCGCATCGGGGATTTGGCGGCTGGAACGATCGTCATCTACGAGTCCAAGCCCAATCCTCACTACATGGTCACGCCGCACCACGCTGGGGAGCACCCGTTTGAGAACTCCGTGGGCCAACTCACGACGATGACGATGGAGGAGTATTTCGCCATCAAGAAACTCGCCGACCGGTTCCCTGAACTTCCCCCTTCGATCCAGCACCGGAGCGTCGAGGACATCTGGTTACCGTTCGCCAAAAAGGAAGGAATCGAGCCTATCCCAGGAGTTCATCCTGTTTACCTGATGGAGGCGGTCGTCGTTCGCTATGGACGCATGCGCAAGTTGTTCTAATTCGGGTGGGGACAAGGTGGGTGGAGAATGGGTGGAGTGTTGTTTGGGCGCACGATTGGGGATTGCGCGTCACATTGCTCTCACGTTTTCAGTACAGGGGATTGAGTGTGGTGAGCCTTCCCGCAAAGATGTTGTTCTATCTGTCCCCAGGGTAATAAGAGTAATAAGTCTTTATAGATAAGAATGTAAGAGTTAAGAATGCCTGTGGATTCCGTCAGAACCGCCGTCACTGTGAGCCGTCTTTCGATGGCAGGATTCCGCAATTACTCGATGTGTTCGCTGGAGCCCGCACCAGGCTTTAACATCGTCTGCGGTCAGAACGGCCAAGGCAAGACCAACTTGCTCGAAGGCTTGTTGCTTGTGGCGACAGGAAGGATGCTTAGGCCAGGACACGATGTCCAAGCGATCCAGCACAGACTCGATTCGGCAAGGGTGGACGCGGTGTTAGTGGGATCGGGGACGAGACTGTCCATAGAACTCACAAGAGGGGTGCGCAAGAGGGCGTTCCTGAACGAGGCGTCCTTGCCGAGGCCGAGCGACCTGCTCGGGCGGCTTCCTGTCGTCTCGTTTGCGGCGAACGACCTTGATATCGTGCGTGGTGATCCTTCACACCGGAGGCGGTTCCTCGATGTGGAACTCGCGCAACTGTATCCCGCTTACCTGGAGCATCTTAGCGTCTACAAGCGCGCGCTCGACCACAGGAACGCGCTGTGTAAGGCAGCACAAGATTCTCACGTGACTGACGAGGAGTTTGAACCGTGGGAAGAAAAACTCGCAGGCCACGGTACGCAGATTCGGCAATATCGGGAACGATGGATTTCTGAACTTGCCCCTGCCGTCATGGACGCGCACAGGGATCTCGGGGACGGAGAAATCATTAACCTAGCCTACGAGCTCCATGACGACTCGGACTTGTCTTCAAGTCTTGCAAGAGGCCGGGCGCTTGATGTGCGCAAGGGCTCGACCTCCTTTGGCCCTCACCGAGACAACCTAGGCATCAGCGTTTCGGCGACCGACGCGCGCCATTTTGCCTCGCAAGGCCAGCAGAGGACGGCGGTGATAGCGATCAAACTCGGTGTGTTCGAGTCGGCGTGTTCGTTGCTTCGGGTGCCGCCTGTGCTGTTGCTGGACGACGTGTTCTCCGACCTCGACCATTCGCGCCGTTTGCGGCTTGTGCATCGGGCTATCGAACTGGGGGGGCAGGTGTTCTTGACCTGCACAGAGCCCGAACAGGCAGGGCTAGAACTGGTCGAACGGTCCAAGGTGATACGGGTAGTCTCGGGCCAGGTGACGACGTGATGAAGCGTGTGGACGGGATGCTTGGAGCGGCTTTGGGAAGGCCCGAGGTGCTCCGCATCGCGCGCGCCCAGATCGCGATGCAGCAGTGGGGCTTTGTCGTCGGCGATGGACTCGCGGACAAGGCCACTCCCGACCGTTACGAGAAAGGGACGCTGTGGGTGGTCGCGCAAGGCTCCGCCTGGTCACAGGAGATCAGGATGCGCAAAGAGGAAATCGTTAGGAGACTTAACGAAGTGGCCGGAGAGCCAGGGCTTTTCACCGATCTCCGCGTCGGGACTCGCCCCCACCGCATCAAAGGATAGGCGATCGTGCGCGAGGAACTCGAACGCCGTCCCCTCGTGATCGCGTTCTTGGGCCTGGTGATTGGGAGTGCAAGTTTTGTTTCACTTATTAGTATAATTTTCGTCGTTCCTTTGATTTTTCTTTTGAAGGGTTTTTCAAGTCGTGCGACGGCTCTGGCCTGTTGCCTTCTTGGTTGGGGACTGTATCCGCGCCTCGTTACAGAAAGGGTGGACGAGGAGACTTTTCTGCAAGCAGAAGTGGACGTGCTGACCATGCCGGTTCTCGTCGGAGAATTGCGCCGGACGGTCGTTCAAAGCGGTTCATCCAGGTACCTTCTTGCCCTCGAACCAGGTTCAAATGTGGTCCTTGGAGATCGGTTGGCTGTGCGGGCCGACGTTCTTCCTTTGCGCGAGGGCCAGTATGCGCAAAGAGGGGCTATAGGAGTGCTGCGACCCATCGCCGAGCCCGTGGTCGTGGACGAGGGGAGCCCGTTGTGGCGCGCAGGTTTGTGGGTGTCGCGCAGTTTCGCCTCGATGACCTCGGCGTTCGTGTCGCCCAAGACCGCGTCGCTGTTGGACGCGATGTGTTTCAACATGACTGGCGAAGTCGACGACTCGTTTATGGATGCGATGTCGCGCACTGGAACGACCCACATCATTTCGACTTCGGGACTGCACCTCGTGCTCGTCGCTTATGCGCTCGCGCTCTGCCTTTCGCGCCTTCCAGTTCCACGCGGCGTCATGTTAGGGTTATTGTTCGGACTCCTGATGGTATATGCCGCCGCAGCGGGGTTCCGTCCGCCGGTTGTCAGGGCAGTGATGATGACGGTCGCGTTCTTGACGGCTTATGCGTGGCGGCGTGGACCGGACGGGCTCTCGTCGCTGGCACTGGCAGGTTCTCTGAGTCTCTTGTTCGCACCGGAACTGGTGGGGGACATCGGCTTTCAGTTATCGATGGTGGCGGTCGCGTCGCTCGTCATGTTCGCACGCCTGGAAGTGACCGAAACGGCGCACCGCTTCGTGCGCGTCGGGCTGCAGTATGGTTGGGCGAGCGTTGTCGTCTCATTGGCGACGGCGCCGTTGATCGCGTATCACTTCGGGGCTGTTTCGCTGGTGAGCGTTCCTGCGAATCTGCTCGTGTTGCCTGTGCTCAGTTTTGTGATAGGTGGGGCGCTGGGAGCATGGCTGACCTGGCTGATCGCACCTGGGCTGGGGGAGTTTTTATTGCGGTGGGGGGTCGAGCCGCTGACAGGGTGGGTGGCGCAAGTCATCGAATCGGTCGGGAGTCTTCCCATGGCCATCGTGACCGTCCCTGAGTTTTCGCCCTATTGGATCGTCGCCTGTTTCGCGGCCATGGTTTTTTTGTGGAGGCCCGTTGTACGCACGGCTTAGTTTTTTTGTGGCCTGCCTGGTCTTCGGGCTGGTCACTGGATTCGTCCCAGATCAAGGGACGAGTGTCGCGTTCCTCTCCGTGGGCCAAGGGGACTGCACGCTTGTCAAAAGCGAAGGCTGGGTCGCACTGATAGATGTCGGGCCGCGCACGGACACCTTTGACGCGGGCAAAAGGCTCGTGGTGCCAGAGTTGCGCCGGCTGGGCGTTCGCAAAATCGATTGTTTGTTTTTGACGCATCCCGATATGGACCACGTTGGGGGGTTGCGGTCAGTAGCGCGTCGGTTTCGGATTGGGCAGGTGGTCGCCTCGCTGGAGTTTCGTGACGACGAGATTTTTCGGTCAGAACTGTCGATGGCTGGAATCGATCCGGACGATGTGCGCTGGGTGGGGGGTTTCAGTCAGGCAAAGTTAGGCGCTGCCCTCTTGACGATCGCTTGCCCGGAACTGGAGGCAAAGGAAAAGGACAACGAGGGGTCGCTGTTCATTCGAGTGGACTCCGGGGGGGGTTCTCTGATGACGACGGGCGATGCGGATTCTGGGACTGAGTCTGAGATGCAGGAGATTTGGGACTGGGACTGCGACATCCTAAAGGCCGGCCACCACGGCAGCAAGGGATCGATGTCGTCCGCGTGGCTTGCTGTTACTTCTCCTCAGATTGTGGTCGTGTCTTGCGGGGTTCGGAACACTTACGGACACCCGAGCAAGCAAGCGCTTACTCGGGTGGACAGTTATGGCGCGCGTGTCCTGCGGACTGACAAGGACGGAACCATCGTTTATCGTGCGACGGAGTCTGGGTTTGTGCGGGAGTAAATATGTAGTCGGGCACGCGTGACGCCCGCACCACAAACTTCGCGTTATCCGCTGAAAAGCAGCTTGCGGTCCTCGAGTTTTTTGACGATCTCACGGAGTTCTGCGGCGGTGGCGCGTTCCTTTTCGACGACCTCGGACTTGGCACGTTCGACGAAACTGGGGCTGCTCAGACGGGCCTCGAGTTTTGTCAGGTCGCCGAGGTGCTTCTTGCCGAACTGT
>CAYYZP010000076.1:0-4920 GCA_964476165.1 uncultured Fimbriimonadaceae bacterium | reverse complement strand
TGGCGTGGCCGTGCTCGATGCTAGCGCGCAACGACGACGAGAATTGCACAGGATCCTGCATGTGAAAACGGTAGCAGTGCGTCTTGCCGATCCATCCGAACCGCCCATCGTCGTTCCCGCGCCCTGGCGCACGGGCGGTGCCGAAAAACGGATGCATATAGACCTCGTCCGGGCACCATGACTGGTTGAAATAGTCCTCTGTCCCCGTTCCGTGCAGCGATCCGGGCCACGCCTCGCCGTCGATGATGAACATGTCATCGCCCTCGCCGTACCAGATTGGGCCGGGGTTCTGCACGTAGTAGTTGACCCCCACGAAATGTCCCGCGCCTTCGCAATCGCAAAAGAGATAGTTGTACGCGTCTGTGGTGTTCTTCGGCTGCTCGCCGAAGATCGACCACTCGTTCTCAACCCCCCCCTCCGGAACGGTGAGTTCCTGGTTGTACCAGGCGTGGAACCGTAGTTTGGTGTCGCACGAATCGTGTGACTCGTAGTCGATGTAATAGTAAAACGCGTCCACGTCCTCGGTGCCTTGATTTTCGACCGTGATGCGCGCGCCTTTGGAAAACGGCATAGGGAAATAGCACACCAGCGCGTTACCCTCTTTCGGCGCGGCGGCGAGAGGAAGCGACACGAAGTTGTACTTCTCTCCCCACCCTTGTCCAAAAAAGTCACCGATAGGTGATTCGACCGAAGGGTGAGACTGCCCGTCCCAGTACATGCGCAGGACGAGGTTGCGGCGCGCAAGCGGATCTTTAGAAGAAATCGTCACCCAGATGTGCGTGACCGTCCCAGCACTCTCGATTTCGGCAAGAACAACAGTCTCGCCCTTCTTAAACTGAATTCGATCCTCGTTCCCACCTGAGCGATCGTAACTCGAGACCCTCTTCGTCTTCGCGCTACTATGTCTTGTGATTCCGTCGAGTGGTCCGTTCATTAAGTGGAGTTTACTTCCCACATCACCCCCGCATAATTACGGGGAGCGCAAAGCGTCGAGTCACGGACATAATCCGTCAGTAAGGAACGACGCCATGCCACAAAGCAACCAACTCCGCAACGCGCTCAGCGCACTTCGCAAAGCCCAACTCTTCGAAAGCAAAGGAATCTCAACTTCAGAAGGCATGGAGAGAATTGCCGCGGCAGGGGCCAAGAGCATCAGCCGTCGCGACCTGCTAAAGGTCGCGGGCTTCGCAACCATCGCCGCGACGCCAATGGGAGCGATGGCAAAGAGTTTCGCCACTGGCCCCCGCATCGCGATCGTGGGTGGGGGACTCTCTGGATTGGCCTGCGCCGACCAACTTCGCGCGAAAGGATATTCCGCAACGATCTACGAAGGAAACTCGCGCTTAGGCGGTCGATGCTACAGCAACAGGACACTCGTCAATGGAATGGCCGCTGAGAACGGAGGTGAACTGATCGACACGGGCCACAAGACGATGCTGGCCTATGCGAACGAGTTCGGCCTGCCCGTGGAGTCCTATATCAGAAAGCGCGGCCACGAAAGTTTTTACTTCATGGGCCAGAACTGGACTGAAGAACAAGTCGTCGACGAGTTCCGAGCGGTCGTCGCCATCATACAGGACGACCTTCACTCGCTGGGCGGTGCGGCCTCGTTTTTTACGCACAACGACGCGGACGTCGAACTCGACAATACGGACTTGCAGACGTATTTTGAGACCCGGTGTGCCGGTTTCCCGCTCATTCGAACTGTTCTTGACGAGGCATACGTTGCGGAATACGGTCTCGAAACCTGGCAACAGAGCACGCTCAACTTTCTCGGTTTTATGCGCTTGAACAAGCAGTCGAGGTTCGAGCCATTTGGGATCAGCGACGAGCGCTATCACGTCGCAACTGGCAACGACGGTATCGCATCGGGAATCGCGAGCAGACTTCCTGGAGCCATCGAGACAGGTGCGATGCTCACAAAACTTTCAAAGAACATTTCTGGGCAGTTCCTGCTTTATTTCAACGGAGGGAGCATTCCTGAGGTCGCGGACACGGTCGTCTTGACGATGCCGTTCACGACCCTTCGAAAGGTCACCCTCGATCCTTCTCTCGGACTTTCCGACGACAAACTACGCGCGATCCAGACGCTCGGCTACGGCAACAACGCCAAGACAATGATCGCCTTCAATGGCCGGCCATGGGAAGAACTGCACGGTAACGGTGGGGGCGTGTACAGCGACCTGCCAAACGTGCAGAACACTTGGGAGACTAACAGGGCCCGGTCGACAACGTACGGCATCATAACGGACTATGCAAGTGGTGCCCGTGGCGCATCGCTTAAAACAAGCAGAGTGCAGCAACAGGTTGGTGCGTTCTTGACGAACTTCGACACCATTCTTCCGGGAACAAAAGCGCGCGCCGCAAAGAACGGGAGCAAGTACGTCGCCCACCTCGAGCACTGGCCGTCCAGTCCCTATTCGCTCGGCTCTTATTCCTGCTACAACCCGGGTCAGTTCACTACGGTTCTGGGATTAGAACCAGTGCCTGCCGGACTGCTCAGGTTCGGTGGCGAGCACGCAGACTCCTACTATCTGGGCTGGCAAGGCTACATGGAAGGGGGGCTGTTAAGCGGAATCCGGACAGCCAACGAGGTCCTCGCAGACATCAAATCTGGCGTCATTTGAACCCCAAGGCCGGAGCCGCTCTAAGGAAGGCGCCTTAGAGCGGCTCATTTTTTGCCTTGACTATAAGGATATCCGAGAGCCGCCCTGATAATTACCAGGGCAGAGACCGCCCCGGAAACCTTATGGACAAGTTTAAGTTCCTCCTGCTCGTTGTGACACTTTTCGTCGCTTGTCTGGTACGCGCGCAAGTTGGCCCGGTCGCTATCGATACTGACTTTCGTTGGGTCTCACGATACACGTCGTATGGCGTGGAGTCCTTTCGAAGCCCCGGATTGCAGAGCAACGTCGAGGTGACGTTCGGTCAGACGACGTTGGGCTGGTGGTCGCACGCGGACTGGGCCAACGGCACCGAGCCGAACGTGCAAGAGCACGACTGGTACGTGTACGGAACGTATGCGGCGGGGGACTGGGAACTCTATCCCATGCTCATCGGCTACGAATATCCTAACGGCACATGGAGCCCAACCACAGAGATTTGGCTGTCGGGCTTGAAGTCCCTAAAACAATTTGACCTGCTTGTCGACGTTGCCGTAGACATCAAGGACAACAATGGTGGACTTTACTTAGGGCTCAACGCCCTCAAGTCGTGTGAAGGGGGGGGGTATACGCACGACACGACGCTGACCGTCGGGTTCATGAACGCCAAGAACATGGTCTACAACTATGGGCCGGACAAGGCTGGGATGACGCACCTTTCGCTCGACTACAAGCTTTCGCGGCCGATCGGTGGGGGATATACTGGCTATGTCGCAGGAACGGCATTCTACTATCCGACGAAAGACGTTCATGCCAGCGACGGAAACCTCATCGGCATCCTGTCGCTCGGTGTGTCGGCCTCTTTCTAAACCGCGACGGTCTCGAACGACTCGCAGAACCGCTCGGTACTGGCCAGATCCCACATGAGTTGCCACTTGACCGGCGCTTGGCCGCTGATGAGCCCGCCGGGCTCGATCCATTCGTAAAGGTCAGAGTAACGCTGGCACGACGTGTCGCTGACACGGCGGTAGACGTGCTCCGGTCCGATGCGGTCAGGGCTCGAGAGCCCTGCAGCGGCCATGATTTCGAGGAACGACTCGACCGTCCGTTCATGGTAGCGGTCCACGCGCTCGCTTTTGTCCTCCACGTCGATCGCCTTGTCGAGATTCGGATCTGTCGTGGCTACCCCCACCGGACAGTCGTTGTGGTTGCATCGCCGCGCCTGGATGCATCCAAGCGCGAACATCATCCCTCGGGCCGAGTTGCACATGTCCGCGCCCAGCGCGAGCGCACGGAACATGTGAAAGCCAGTGATCACTTTGCCGCTCGCGATCAGGGCCAACTGGTCGCGCACGCCCGCGCCTGTGAGCACGTTGTGCGCGAACATCAATCCATCGCGCAACGGCATTCCCACCGAGTTGCTGAACTCGAACGGCGCCGCGCCTGTGCCCCCCTCTCCTCCGTCAACCGTGATGAAGTCGGGGAACATGCCGGTCTCGCGCATCGCCTTGACTATGGCGACGAACTCCTCCGGCTGACCAATGCACAGTTTGAACCCGACAGGCTTGCCTCCGCTGAGTTCGCGCAGCCTCGTCACAAAGTCCAAGAGTCCGCGTGGGGTGCTGAACGCGCGGTGGCAGGGGGGGGAATCGACGGTCTTGCCGACCGGGACTCCACGGATTTCGGCGATTTCCTGGGTCACTTTCTTCGCGGGAAGGATTCCGCCGTGAGCGGGCTTGGCACCTTGGCTCAGTTTGACCTCGATCATTCTCACGCTCGGCCTCGTCGCGTTGACTATGAACTTTTCTTCGTCAAAGTTGCCGTCTGCACCTCGCGCACCAAAATAGCCGGTCCCTATTTGGAAAACCAGGTCTCCTTCGTACTGCAGGTGCGCTGGACTGACGCCCCCCTCTCCTGTGTTGTGCGCGAAGCCACCGATCTTCGCGCCCTTGTTGAGCGCAAGGATCGCGCGCCTGCTCAATGATCCGTAAGACATCGCGCTGACGTTGAAAAGACTCGCCTCATATGGCTGTGTACACCGATCTGCGCCGATGCGTACGCGCGGCTCCTTGTGCAAGACGGGTGCGGGGACTATGGAATGGTTGATCCATTCGTAGCCGTGTTCATATACGTCGTTCTGTGTTCCGAAAGGCATCGTCTCGATCGATCCCTTGGCGCGCTGATAGACGATCGAGCGGTCGTTGCGGTCGAACGGCCGTCCGTCGATGTTGCTTTCGACGAAATACTGCTGGATTTCCGGCCTGACGAGTTCCATGATGTACCGCCCGTGCCCGATGACCGGATAGTTGCGCAACAG
>CAYYZP010000075.1:0-6931 GCA_964476165.1 uncultured Fimbriimonadaceae bacterium | reverse complement strand
AGGCGCGCCTTGCCGAGATGACTGCCAACGCAGGATTCACGAACGAACGATTCTACTATCCGTCTCCAGACTATAAGATGCCTGTAAGGATCTACAGCGACGACAGCCTGCCGGGAAGGTGGGAGTTCAACGATGAACTATCTTTCGCGTCCACGATCAAATATCAGTTGTTCGATCGCTATTCCGCGCTCGATGGCCTGATCGAGGAGGGCATGTTCCCATTCTTCGCCAACTCGTTCTTAGTGGATTGCTCGAAGGCGGTGAGAGGGTGAAGGTCCACAAAGTGATATTCAACAGTTATCGCACTCGAGAGTATCAGACGATGACAAGAATCGTGGAGGAGGATGGCGTGCTTCGCGTGGAGAAGTCTCCGCTTTGCCTAGAGTCAGAAGACCACATCTTCAGCCTTAAAGAAAAGGCAGAGATGGTTCAGCGCCAAATGCCTCACGTCAATGTCCTGCAGCCCAAATATTGCGGAAAGGTCGCGGTGTTCGAGTTCGCAAATGGTCGGTCTCTAAGCGATCTCATGGCCGATTCGACACTAAGAAAAGATGACACGGAGTTCAAGCAGCTTGTTAGTCTCTATTGGAGATTGGTGGAACCGTCATCGTCCGTCACCGACCAGTGGTGGACGCATCCGAGTTTCAAAAGTGTCTTCGGCGAAACCCCTCCTGAGTTCTGTGTGCCAAGACCTTGCCTATGTCCGGCAAACATAGACGTTTCGTTTGACAACGTCCATATTGACCAGTCTGCCCCGGAAAAGCCGACCCTCTTTGACACTGAGTGGACATACATGTTTCCGGTTCCGCTCGAGTTCTGCATTTGGCGCGCGATCCGCTGGCTAGAAATTCGAGTTCGCCCGGGCAGATCATCCTGGATGACTAAGTCAGGACTGATGGACAGATTCGACATCGACTCGACATGGTTTCATGTCTATCTTAACTGGGAGACTGCGTTCTCAAAGACCGTTCATGGAACCCGACCCATATTTGCGTTGCCGCCCTCGATAACTGAAAAGTCCACAGCGAGAAATCTAAATGAATTGATATCGAATCTGGAGAGTACGAGCGTTAAGTGCGAAACCTTACACGCCGAATCGGAAACAATGAGGGCGCACATCCAGGAACTGTCTGGCGAGGCTGAGATGCTGAGGCGGGAAATACAGTTGGTCCAACGAACTCTCAGTTGGAGATTGACCAGGCCATTGCGCTATGTTAGTGCGATGCTGAATCGCAGCCATGACAAGTAAGGGTGCCTACAGCAGACCAATACGATCAGAATCGGTTTTTCGTCGCGAGATTCGGATCACATCGCTTCTCGGCAACTCCAGGAGGAGAACTGCAGTCTCGTGATGCTTCCACAACCGGTAAATGAAGGCGCGATTGCACGGCACCCAGGTGAGACCGGGGTGGTCATCGTAACCTGGAACAACTCTGCGATCCTTGAGAACTGTTTCCGGTTCCTATCTGAGCAGACACAGCGGGGATTCTTCGTATGCGTCGTGGACAACGGTTCTGGCGACGAGACCACCAAAACAATCGAAAACTATAGATCGACAGTCGAAGCTCAGGTTCTGGTCAATGGAAGAAACCATGGTTTTGCCAAGTCCAACAATCAAGGAATTGCGCGGCTGCTTTCCGAGCATCCAAATATCGAGCTCATTGCCTTGCTGAACGATGACATTGAGATTCAACCTGACTGGTTCGAGAAAATGACTTCATACATGCGCGAACACTCTAACATTGGAATTGCTCAAGGCGCAAACTATACCGACCGCGAGATGAGTACCTACGATAGTACAGGAATCTATCTCGAGGATGGGCTAGTGCCCAGACAAAGGGGCTACTCACTCACAGATCCGCAATTGGAGCGGACATCTATCGGACCGAACGCCGCGGCGGTAGTTTTGCGAAGGTCGTTCATCCAAGATTTGAGCGCGCGTGGACAGTTGTTCGACGAGTTGTTCTTTGCCTATGTCGAGGACGTAGACCTTCTGTTGAGGTCGTTTTCCCGATCATGGGAGCATGGATATGTCCCTGAAGCGAAGGCTGTCCACCTGGGTTCATCGACTGGAAACCGGATTGCTACCAAAAAGATGTTTTGGGGTGCACGGAACTTAGTCTGGCTTTTGGCAAAGAACGCGCCGATCAAGATACTCGCTAGACAGCGTCGTCAGATTCTTGCGGGCCATTCACTGAGCCTCCAGATCCTGAGCGAACAGGGTCGCAGCGTCCTCAACGCGTACTTGTTCGGAATCATTGTTGGAATTGCCACTTCTCCTCTCATGTGGGGCAAGCGATGGAAGATTGCAAAGCGACGAAAAATTGAACCAGACGACTACTTCAAGATTCTCGTGCCCGTCGATCACAAGTCCTTGGAACGCGATCCATTCATGGGATGGTTCTGGATCCTAACGGTTCCGCGCTCACTCCAACGCTTCTTGCGTGAACTTGCGGATGGAACCGTCAAGGAGAAGACCCGCGTCGCGTTCGTCAACACCTTCCACTGCTTTTTTCACAACTTTGCGGTTGCGTTGTGGCGCATGCTCCCAAGATCTGTCAAGGACACGATAAAGAAACTGCTACGTCGAAAGTGAACCGACTCGCAATCGGTTGAGAAAGTGGTCGGAGCGGCGGGATTTGAACCCGCGGCCTTCCCGACCGCTCGTCGGGACGCTCGATTGCAGTTGTCAAGAAAGGTTTGGTCGGAGCGGCGGGATTTGAACCCGCGGCCTCCACACCCCCAGTGTGGCGCTCTACCAAGCTGAGCCACGCCCCGATGAACTGTCATGGTCAATAGCAATGACCGAAAGAAGAGGTTACCTCTGAGAGGGTTCGACCAAAGGACGCTACCCGCTTGGCGCGGCCAACAAAGGGGTCCTACCTCGGATGGAAAAGTACCGCCAAGCCTCGTCGACGTTTGGAGCCTTCATCCCTTGCAACTTGCGCACGTCGAATTTGCCAGCGTCGTTGAGGGCCTTCAATCCCTTGTCGATCATGCGCACCTCCATGTAGGCGGCACAAAGAGTGTAATGGGCCGCTGGGTATTGCGGGCCTGCTGCAACTGCCGCTTGAGCAAACCTGATCGCTTCATCGGTCTTCTTCTCATAGAGGCTCAATAACGCAAGCGCCGTCAACGCTTCAAACGATTCGGGTTTGGCTTCGAGCGCCCCTTGAGCGAAACACCGTGCGAAGTTCAATTGGAACTGCATGTCCTCGCCCAGGTCTTTCCTTGAATTGTAAAATGCGATCGCTTGGTTGAATCGCTCAATATAGACGTGGTACATCGACGGATCGCCCAAAAGCGCAACCTGAAACGCGCGCTGGCTCTCCTCAAAGTTCAACTGCATAAAGTAAAGAGAAGTCAAGTAATAGTTGGTGATCGCTCCAAACCCATCAGTGTTCGAAAGTTGGCCCACCACCGATTCGGCCGTTCTCAAGTTCCCGCGCCTAAGCGCCAAAAAGGCCTGCGTCGTCTTGACTCCTTTGTCGCTCGGATCCGATAGAAGCGCCTCTTGTTCGGCGACCATCGATTCGCGTTCATTGCCGAACCAGTCTTCCACGATGGCGAGCAGGGCATAACCGTAAGCGTCCATCTCTGCGACTTTCCCATGACGGCGAAGGGACGATTGTGCCTCTTTGTACCGACCGCCGCGCATCATCGCGTAAACCATTCGATCGACCACGGATTGGTTGCGCTCGTCCTTCATGAAAACAGGGGTCAGTTCGTCGATGACGAGCGAATAACGGCCCGCCTCATTGAGCAGATCCACGTAGGCCAGCCGATTTTTGTCATCGACTTTTCCGAAATTGGCGATCCTGCGTGCAAACGACCCGTTTGCGTTTCCCGCGCTCGTCTTGAGCGCAAGCGCAATGATATCGAGGGACTTCTGGTCTCCGCTCCCGTACTGCATCGCATTGAAGGCCTGCTTGAGTCCGACTACTGAGAGCAGATCGTGCGCCGCGATGTGTCCTGGATCACTCGCGACCACGTCTTCGGCGAACTTCTGCGCACGGTCGAACATCCCTGAACCGTAATAGGCCCGTGCGATGGCCATTCTGGCGTTGTTGTTGTTCGGCTCGATCTTAAGCGCGATCCGCGCGGCGTCGATCGCTTTGGACCATTGTTGCTCGGTCAAGAACTTTTCGGAGACTTCGATATGGTGCGCGACCCCAAGTGCAAGCCCGTTGTCGACTTTCAGCCGCACATTCAATTTTGCCGATTCCCCGCTCCTGCTGTAGGCGGCAACGGTGATCACAAACGGGCCGTCGTCGCGGGTCAATGAATCGATCTGAAACTCGTAGGGAGTGCTATCGTCAGTCGAAACGAGGTTTTCGTCGATGTAGAACTCGACCTGCGAGACGAGGCTCTGGGACTCGACGACGACGCTAAGGGTGAAGTTTCCGGCGATGACAAAGTCGTCTTTCGTCGACGACTTAATAATGACTTGCGCAGTCGCCAACTGGCAAGCGACCAACCCCAAAACGACCAATCCTGCGACACGGTTCCACATAAAAAAGCCCTCTACGACATTATGACGCTTCAACCCGCTGGGGGTCACAGCCCAAGTATTTATATTGGGCCGAACCTGCGCCAATGGAGGAAAATGCGGACCGAGTAGGTCGAAAAATTGAGCATGTCCCGGTACAGGTCCGCCACGGCCGCTGGCTCTTCTCCCAGTCTCCGTCTACTCAATAGTGCCGCCAGGTCGTAAACGAGAAAGAACACGTACGCCAGCGACACCGACCACCAAAGCAGGGCGACGCGCCAGTCGACGGCCCCGAGAAGCACTGCCGAGCCGACCACAACAGTAAGCAAGACTGCCGCGATCACAAACTGCCCGACAAAACTGTAGTCCCGACCGCAGAGCGCGCCATAAATGCTGGCGATCCCATACGCTACGATGAATATCCAGACAGGCTGGCCGATCGCCACCGCGAACTTCGTAAGACCACCCAAACAGTAGAGCACGGGCAACAGCAAAAAGAAACTGATTACACCGTCCAGAGACCTTCCTACCAACAAACGCCGAGTAAACGTAAGTGCAAGAAGCCCGGCCAAGAGCACGACCAAGAGTCCGTTCACCGAAAGTGCAGGATCGAGCAAGGACGCGACTGCCGCTATGCCAACAACCGTGACGACGTGCCCCGAAAGCACCGCCCGGACAAAACTCAGCCGGACGACGTACCTTTCCGTGGCGACGTTCTTGCTGACGACCACCGGTTCAGGGAAGTAAGGCTGGATCTGCACCACATGGATTTTAACAGGTTCTTCATCACTTAAGGGTCAGTTTCGTCAATTGAATCCAAGGTTTGCCAAGTCATTTCTTGGAAGATCTGAAATTTCAAATTTGAAATTGGTAGGGCTGATTGAACCCAAAATGGTAGAATCCACTATTGAGAGCAGGATCACGGCCTGCTTTCGGCACGAGCAATACTCGCGCGTTTATGAGAGAACAAGTTTCGGGATGTGGCTCAGCTTGGTAGAGCGCCTCGTTCGGGACGAGGAGGTCGCAAGTTCAAATCTTGTCATCCCGACCAGACTCTATAGTAGCCGTCATGGCTTTCGTATCTTTTTCGTCGTCCGCCTTGGACTGCACGACGCCGCCGGCCTGGACATAGAGTTTGATCCCGCGACTGGCGACCACGGAGCCGATGGCGCTCATGACGACCAGGAGGACGATCTTGACCAAGACGCCGGCCATCGACGCGGTGACACGGTTGATGTTGAGGGTCTCGCCTTGGTTGATTCCGATGGCCGATCCCGGCTCGACGGCGAACATCTCCTTCGCTGAGGCGAACGTCGCGACGATCAGGCCGACTCCGACCAAGAAAACAACCAGTCCAATGATCGTTCCTGTGACGTCGCGCCTGCTTTTTGACAATCCATTACTCCGACGGGGTCGAGTGCCGTGGCGACGCTCCCCTGGGCCGCGACACAACAATATACCGAAGTCTAATTATCGGTCGTTACCTGTGTCAGCCCCTCTTTAAAAGGACGTAATCTGCCAACAAGTTTGGCCTGTTCGGCTGCCGGATGCAGGCCACTCCGTCTTCTTGACCCTCGACCTTCGTCCCTCTTCCCTTGATCCTAGAACCCACGGCACACTGAGGCTCGCGTGGACGCTCGCCCTCCCTTATGATGCACTCGTCCCCCGTCCCTCGCACCTAACAAAACGAGAGGCCGGACGTTCTGCTTCGAACGCCCGGCCCTCGGACTCAGTCGGACCATGTGGGCGGTTTCCGAATGGTGTCGAACTCGGCCTATTTCAGCCGATTAGGCTCACATGGTCTAGATTTTGACTTTTCCAGGTTCGCCACACGCAATGGCAAGCCTAGAGGAACAAGGTCAGGACGCCAGACCATCGCGACGGCTTCGTCCCTACGGCTTGACGGCACAATTGAAGTTATCGTCTTCGATTCCTCCTACGGTTGGTACCGGTTCTTGTCAAGGCCGACGTGGTTAGCTGACGGGTTGGGACCCAAGAAAGCCCCCTGCCCTCGCGGACAGTTCACCCCGATAGTCGGTTCCCCCGCTGTCGATTTCTCGACATTTGGCCTCGGAATCGGACGGCACAAACTCCGTCCAATGGTTATTATACACACGCTTTTGCGAAATGTGTTCGCATTTTGAGCGTTTTTTCGAGGTTCTTCGAGCCCGGTTTGGCAGTAACATCCTTTCGGCACCCCTTCATGTCGAGGCTTCTGACCTGCATCGCGCTCGCTTTGATTGCCTCATTTTGCCTGGGCTCTGATCCCATCGACCTGGTGGTCTGGGGCAGGCAGGTCGGCCCGAACGACAAGGGGCTCGACGACGTTGTCCGCAGATTCGAGGAAATCCTCGATCGCCACCGGCCAAAGCATGGGGAGCGCGACTTGCGCGGTTGGGAGTGGCACTACATGGAAGCGCTGCGCCATGTGCCGCTGAGGAC
>CAYYZP010000074.1:0-1772 GCA_964476165.1 uncultured Fimbriimonadaceae bacterium | reverse complement strand
GCGGCGTCTTGAGGTCGTGGACGATGTTGCGGCGCAACGACATTCCGATTCGCTCGGTGCGCGCCACTTCGTGGACCATTTCTGGAAAGATCGCCATGCGAACGGTGACGCTGACGATCTGCGTCAAAAACCTCAGTTCCTCTGCGCTGATTTCTTGGGGTTCTGTGAAACCGATGAAAATCCATCCTATCCCCCCCCTTGGTCTCTGCCACCGGTTAGCGACGAGGGTCTGCGACTCGACCTCGAGCATTCTGTTCAAGTGATCGAGGTCGGGGCCGCTGTTGAAGAGAATCGAGTTTGAGTCGCCGACCAGTATCTCCATGACTCGCGGATCGTTTGCAATGTCGGCTGACACGTCTCGTCCGAGATGGAGAAGGATCGGGTCGATCGGTTCGTCTGTTGGAAGGTCCGATACGCTCACTCCCTGTGGGCTTGCCGAATCAGGGTTTTTGAAAGCCAGAAACCGCCAAGAGTGCCCAGGGGGGTCGGACAGCAGCATTCCGTAAAAACTGTTCAGCGGAAACCATTTTTGGACCGCTCGGGTGGAGATTTGCAGGACTTCTCGGCTGTCGTGACAAGCGCTGAGGCCCTCGATCAACGAAAGTAGCGCACCGTCACAGGCCCTTGTTTCGTCTTCAATCAATTCAATTTCCTCGTTCCCTCGGACTCGCTTCCCAGACTGAAATCTCCACCTCTCTATATCGGCAGATTGTTTACAAGGGCGAACTCGGTCCCATATCTGCCCCCATTTCGAGGTGGATTGGTGTTTGACGACGAGAGCCAACAAATGTTCGGATTTAATGATCGAGAGCGCATTCTAGAGCCAGGAGCAGGACCTGGACGTCCTCGTCGTCGTTGTAATGGACCGCGCTGATCCTGATGACGCCGGGGTCTGGAGGGACGCCAAGCGCCTCGCAAAGCCTGTTTGCGTACATGTGACCGTTCCTGATGCCGACCCCCTGTTTATTGACCCTACGGGCCACTTCATCGGAACCCAGCCTTTCGTGGACGAAACTGAATGTGGGGTGGCGGTGTTCGCCATTTGTGACGCCGAAGAGCCTGAGGTCGCTCCGGCTGGCCAGGAAGTCCTGGATGGCTCGCTGGACAGGGATTTCTAGGCTGCGGAAAGTCTGGAACGCACTCACGATTGATTCGCGCCCAGTTCCACTTTGGTCGCCGAAATATCGCTCGAGTCCCAGCAGTCCGCCCAAAAGTTCGTATGGTTGGCAGCCGAGTTCGAACTTCCATGGGAAGGAATCGTCGGGAACGAAATAATGATTCGGTCCCCTAAGTGTCTTCCAAGCGTCTGTCTTTCCGAAAAGCGCGGCCAGGTGGGGGCCGTAGACTTTGTAGAACGAAAACGCGTAGAAGTCTGCGTCCCATTCTTGGACGTCGATTGCTTGGTGGGGGGCGAAGGCCACACCATCGACCACGACTTGTGCTCCGACTTCGTGGGCAAGTTTGGTGATCGATTTTATGTCAAGGATGTCTCCCAACAAGTTGGAGGTGTGCGCGCAGGCGACGATTTTGGTTCTCTTTGAGAGAAGGTTTTTGAGGTCGTCCAAGGAAATGGCACCTGTCTGTGGATCGATCCCCCACCACACGATCTTTGCGCCGCGCGCTTGCAGTTTGATCCAGGGCCCGATGTTCGCCTCGTGGTTTGCGACGGAGACGACGATCTCGTCGCCTTCTCTTATCTGGTCCGCCATTGAATAGCTCAGTCGGTGGAGCAGTGCTGTGGTCGAGGGCCCGATGAGCGTTTGGCCGACGCG
>CAYYZP010000073.1:0-6295 GCA_964476165.1 uncultured Fimbriimonadaceae bacterium | reverse complement strand
CCGATCTCCTCGAACTTGCGGATGTCCTTGTCCTGCTCGGGGTTCGCCGCCATGAGCGGCCACAAGTTTGCGATCTTATCCTTTTTGACATAGAGGAATCCCGTGCCGATCGGCGCCATCAGCCATTTATGCAATGAAGTGCCGTAATATTCGGTGCCCAAATCCTTGTTAGTGAACGGAAACTGCGCAAAAGCGTGCGCTCCATCGACCACCACAGGAATCCCTCGCCTGCGGCACATTTCGACCACCGCCTTGACCGGCCAAATCTGCCCCGTGAGATTAATGACGTGGCAGATCAGAACCAACTTCGTCTTGTTGGTGATCCCGCGTTCGATCGCGTCAGCGAGTTCTTTGGGGTCGTTTGGCGTCGTGGGAAACGGTACCTGCACCATCTTGATTCCTTCCCTCCGCACGCGCTGTTTGATCGTCGTAATCATGCGCCCGTAATCTTGATCGGTTGTTAAAATTTCGTCGTTCGGGTGCAGGTCGAAACCGTTGAGCGATATTTCAAGCGCCTCGCTCGCGTTTCGCGTGATGGCCATCTCTTCCGCGTCGCATCCAAAATGTTTGGCAAGACGTGCTCTTACTCTTTCGACTTCCGGCTCCAAGTGCCGCCACATGTAGAACGAGGGCGCTTGGTTCATGATATCGAGTTGGCGTTTCATCGCCTCTTGCACTATGCGCGGCGCGGGGCACACGCCGCCGTTGTTAAAGTTGATCAGGTTTCGGTCCTGTGTGAACGCTGCCTGGATCTGCGCCCAAAACTCTTCGTCCTGCGCGGCTTGGATCGGGTCATTGACCGCACCGCTGACCGCCTTTGCAACGAGGTCGAGGGTGTCGTTTTTGAAGGCGGCGACCACGGCGGCGGACTCGATGAACTCTCGGCGCGTAAGCATGCCGCGAGTTTAGCCCGATTTCGGGTGCAGAGTGCTTAGTGCAGAGTGCTGAATGCGTCGGGTGCCACGGTTCGTCCCCGACTTCGGGAGGGGCGGGCCGTGTAGCGAGCCGCACTACTTGGGTGGCCCGGTCTGGCTCTCCGGAGCAGACCGGGATATTGCGTTCTCTAAGAAGAGGCCCAAGTTCGGGTGCCACGGTTGCCCGCCGAACCCGAAGAAAGATTGATCTCTCGCACGACAAGCCGGTGGGGGGAGGCGACCGTGATGCGAAGGCGGACGCCAATGATCGCCGTCGGACCAAACTCGACCGAAATATTCTGTCCACCGGCGACCAACACAGACCGCCACTCCTTTCCATCCGTGGAGACATCGATCTCGCCGCCACGAAGAGCGTTGCCAAGGGGGCCAAACCTGAACTCTATTTGTTGAACCGAAAGAGGCGAAGATAGGACGATCGCAAACGTGTCCCCCACCGCGACCCCCCCCTTGCTGACGAACTGCGTGTTCGGGTCACCGTCAAAGGCGCACGAAGCCGGCTTGCCGTCCAATGGCACAAGAGTCGTGGAAACCGTCGCCGCCGGTTTTGTCACACGTGGAGAGGACGAATAAAAGTTGACTCCGCGCGATGCAAGGTGGGGGGAGAGCGCGCTCCATCGTCTGACAAAATCATGAAAGTCTTTGCGTTCGGGCGGCGACCATCCGATCTCCGCGAGCGCCGCGCCGCGCGGCCACGCCATGTACTCGACCTGGTGCGCGTCCTTGATGAACTCCGTCCACACGTTCCCCTGGACGCCGAGGATGTGCTTTGCGAGCGGCGGTGCGACCTGGGGGGGGACTGGCTCATAGGAATACACCTTCTCAAGATCGACGAAGCCCCCGATCGCTTCTGGCTCGCCGGGCCGACGCGACTGGTAATAGTCGAGATAACAATGGCTGGTGGGGGTCATCACGGCGTCGTGGCCAGAGTTCGCCGCAGCGATGCCGCCTTCGATCCCGCGCCAAGACATCACGGTCGCGTTTTCAGCGAGTCCCCCCTCCAGAATCTCGTCCCACCCAACGAGCCGACGGCCCTTTGAGGTGAGATACTTGTCGATTCGACGGACGAAGTACGACTGTAGTTCGTGCTCGCCTTTGATCTTTTCTGCCGTGATTTTCTCTTGGCAGCGTGGGCACTCTTTCCATCGCGTCTTGGGCGCCTCGTCGCCGCCGATGTGGATGAACTTGCTTGGGAACATCTCGAGCACTTCGTCCAAAACGTTCTGCACGAACTGATAGGTTTCCTCCTTGCCTGCACAGAAAATATCGTCGCGCACTCCCCAGATCGTCGAGACCTCGAACGGATTCTTGCCCGCCTGTCGCGCCAAGATGTTGGTGGGGGTATCGCACGCGAGGTGGGGGTAGGCTGCCAGCACCTCGCTGCTGTGTCCCGGCATCTCGATCTCTGGCACGACCGTCACGTGCCGATCTGCTGCGTATGCAACAACGTCACGAACCTCGTTCTGCGTGTAAAAACCGCCGTAGGGAATGCCGTCCGGGATCATCGTCTCTGGCCTTCCAACGGTCTCCTTTCTCCAAGCAGAAATTTTGGTAAGAAGGGGGTGTTTTTTGATCTCGATGCGCCATCCCTGGTCCTCGGTGAGGTGCCAATGGAACACGCTCATCTTGAAAAACACGAGAGTGTCTATGTACCGTTTGATCGCATCGACTGGAAAGAAGTGGCGACCCACGTCGAGGTGCATCCCTCGCCAGGAAAAGCGTGGGTAGTCGCGCACGTGGACGGCTGGAATCGAGTCGCCGTTCGCCGCGCGCAGTTGGATGAGCGACTGCACACCGCGAAAGACTCCAATGCTTTTCGTCGCCCTTATGACAATTGATCGAGGTGCGACTTCCAAAACATATCCTTCGTCCCCCACCGTGCTGTCCGCGTTTTGGGTCGTCAAAAGCACGCCACCCGCGACGAGTGTCGATGTTCCCGCAGGCACGACCTTTGTGTTCCCCCACCGCTCTGCGAGAAAAGAAGCCTCGCCCTCGAGCCCTGCCTCTACAAAAATCTTCGTCTCCACTTTTATTGAAAACGCACCTTGCTTTTCAACCATCTCAACGGGCAGCGGTACGATTGCGTACTTTGGTGCTAGCGTGAGAATCATCGCAAGAGAAGCAATCATATTGTCGCCCTTCCCAGGATTGCGTCCAGCGCGTTCGATGCGTTGCGACACCGCACTTCCGGGTTGCTCGGATAGTGCGGGATCAGTTCGGCGGTGAGTGGGCCAACATAACCCACTTCATTGATCGCAGACATCACCTTTGACCACGGCACGTCGCCCTCGCAGAGATCGACAAAGCCATCGAGTGTGCCGATGCTCCTCTTGAAGTCCTTAACATGGATGGCTTTAATGCGCGGGCCGAGGATGCGGATCCATTGGTCTGGATGACCGAAAAGCATCACGTTACCGACGTCGAAATACGATCCGATCCACGGCGAGGAAAACGAGTCGATGAACTGTCGCATCTCGAGCGGCGAGAGCAAGAATTTGTTCCAAACGTTTTCGATCCCGATGCTCACTTTGCACTCTGCGGCCAATGGAAGAACTTTTTCAAGCCCACTTGTTGCGCGGTCCCACACGTCGCCATAGTTCTGCACTGGCACATCGGGCATGAAGAACACGTCGACCGCGCCGGGGATGACGAGCAATGTCTTCGCGCCGAACCACGATGTGATGCGGAGCATTCTCTCGAGCGCGATTGAAGCCTTCACTCTATCGGCTTCCTTTTCACTCGCAAGATTGTAGGACCAATACGTGCCGCTCGCCATTGTTTCAATCTTGAGGCCGTGCTTGTGCGCCATTGCGACCGCGTCTTCACAAAACGATTGCGTCACGTCGAAGTTAAGTTCGCCGCTGTCGCCGATCGCGGGCTCTGCGCACTCGTAGCCGTCGCGCTTCGCCTTTATAAAAAAATCCTCCAATGGGGGATCGCTGGGATACGACCAATAATTGATGCCTTTGAGGTTCATTTTTGTAGTCTTGATTCGATCTGGGCGACTTCTTCTAAGACGTATTTGAGTGAGTTTCGGCTCGATTCCGGCGTGACGATGCTCGGCGACCTGTCGTTCGCGATGCAGTCGACGAGATACGCGAGTTCGTTGTAGTATCCGCCGAGGCCGCTGAGGTTTCCGCCCGCGCCGCTTGCCTCCATCTGCTGGGTTTCGTGTTTGCGCGGCGGTTTGCCTTCCTCGTAGATCCATAGTTCGCCGTCGCGAAAGATCGCGGCGCCACGTTCGAAAATCGCGCGGAACTCCATGCGGAAAGGCGCTCCTTGCGGGAGGTTCCATCCCCCCTCCAAGTGCGCGACCTTGTCGCCATAGTCCATCGTCGTGAAAAAGTGCCCGACCCCTCTCGCGTCCTTGTTGCCGTGGCTGACCATGTTCTTTGGCTCGCCAAGAAGATACAACACGAAGTCGGTGTCGTGGATGTGCATGTCCATGCCCCCCCCTGCGATCTTCGGGTCTGCGGCCCATTGGTCCACGGTGTACATCGGGAACGCGCCGTATCGCGTCAGGTTGAGAGAAAGAAGTCCGCCCAGCGTTTTGTTGTCGGCAATGTCCTTGAGCGCCTCGTACTCGGGCCAAAAGCGGATGCAGTGTCCCACCATCATTTTTACGCCGTTGTTCTTTGCCGCCGCGACCATCCTGTCGGCATCTGAAAGCGCCAGAGCCATCGGTTTTTCGCACATGACGTGCTTCTTCGCTTCACACGCCCTCACAGTGAACTCCGCGTGGGAGGCAGTCGGAAGACAAACGTCGATCAGTGCAATGTCAGAGTCCACCAATAACGCCTCGTAAGACGGAAACGGTTTCCCCCCCCACTTTCCCACGAACTCGCTCGCCCTCCCAGGATTCCGATCGTAGACGCCAAGAAGTTCCGCCCCCTCTAGCACGCTATAGACGTTCGCATGCATCGTCCCCATAAACCCACACCCGACAAGTCCGACTTTGACCATTGATGAAGGTAACGATACACCACACCCCCTCGCTTTGGGCCGACTGGTCTGTCAGATCAGGCAGTTCGGTCGGATAGAATCCAGGATGCTGTGCTTGAATTGGTTCTTGCCGTTGCTCTCCAGAGCGCCCACACATACAAGGAAATGTCTGTCGATCTGAACGCCCTCGCCCCTAACGCAAATCCGATGGTTCCCATCGTCGAGCGCTTTTCTGCGGACCGCGACGACCTCAATAGAGTGTACGACGTCGAGACCTCCCCGAAGACGTTCGCTGGGCGGCGCACTTTCTATAAAGATTGGCTTTTGGCGATCCAAGGTCTGCCGCTCGAACGGTATTCGGTAGAGGCGAAGGTCGATTGGGTGCTGCTGCACAACCGCATCGAAGGCGATCTGGCCGCGCTCGACGTGCGGGAAAAGCGTTTGGCAAAGGCAGCAAAGTTTCTGCCAGATCTGACGACCGTCGTCGGTTTCATCGAAGCGAACCGGAACATGGAGTCGGTGGATCCAGAAAGCGCAGCGGATAAACTCACGGCATTTGCGAATGCATTAGAAAAAAAGCAGGCAGAGTTTGCTGACGCCGCCCCCACCGCAGAGAAGCCCGATGTGCGATACGCTTCGCGGCTAGTCGGCGACATGCGCGATGGGCTCAAGCACTGGTTCGAGTTCTACGACGGCTACGATCCTTCGTTCAGTTGGTGGTGCAAGAAGCCGTACGAACAGGCGGATGCCGCGCTCGAAGCATACATCAAACACCTGAGCGAGCACGTCGCAAAACTCGAGGAAGGCGAGATCCCCGGCGATCCGGTCGGGAGGGAGGCGCTGTTGCTCGACTTGCAAAGAGAATTCATCGCTTACACGCCGGAAGATCTCATCGAGATCGCGAACAAAGAGTTCGCGTGGTGCGAAAAGGAGATGGTTCGCGCCTCTCAAGAACTTGGTTTTGGCGACGATTGGAAGAAGGCGCTCGAGCACGTCAAGGGCTTGCACGAGGCGCCCGGCGGACAGCCAGAGATGATCAGAAACCTCGCATGGGAGGCGATCGACTATCTCGTGAAGAACGACCTGCTCACGATCCCCGACCTCGCCAAACGCTCGTGGCGCATGGAGATGATGAGCCCCGAACGCCAGAAGGTTTCGCCATTTTTCCTCGGGGGCCAGACCATCTTGGTGAGTTATCCCACCGACACGATGACGCACGAAGAAAAGATGATGTCCATGCGCGGGAACAACCGCCACTTCGCCAAGGCGACCGTACACCACGAACTCATCCCCGGCCACCACATGCAGGGTTTCATGGGCGACCGGTACAACACGCACCGTAGCGCTTTTTACACGCCGTTTTGGACCGAGGGCTGGGCGCTGTGGTGGGAGATGCTGCTGTACGAGCGCGGCTTCGTGGC
>CAYYZP010000072.1:0-9863 GCA_964476165.1 uncultured Fimbriimonadaceae bacterium | reverse complement strand
CCGGTCGTCCGGGAGGCCGACCCTCCAATTGGCTTGATTCTTCGTTGGGTCGTGCAGGAGCCCGACCCTCCATTTTGCTCCTTTCGTTCTTTCGACGAATGCAGTCTTGGCTCGCGAGATTGATCAAGTTGTCCAAGGTCGATGCCGTGTGGACGTTGGCGCGGCCGCCCGTGCGCAGACCACCGGAAAACCCGACTGTGACCGTCACAGGATCGGGCACCTCGGGCAAAGTGATTTGAAAGTCTCCTATCAGGCCGAACTTACTTTCAGTTGCCGCCCGGTCGAGTCGTGTGCCGATGACAAACTCGTCGCCTCCATAGCGCGCGAGAACCTCGGAAAACCGATCTACCGTCGTCCGCAATCTTTCGGCGACTTGTCTCAAGATCGCATCTCCCACGATATGGCCGTGCCGCTTGTTGTAATTGCCAAAGTCGTCGACGTCGACGAACACGAGCGCGATCTCTACGCCCTGTTGCAAGAGGTCAGTCCCCCAATCGCGCAGTCCGTTGCTCCACGGGAGGTTCGTCAGCGGATCCCATGACCGCCCGACCTCTTCGAGCAACATGTTCGACGAAAGCAGTCCAACAAAATCTTGATCGAGATACACAGCCGCGTATAGCGCGTCCTTCGCAACGAACTCCTTTGCTGCGGCGCGGGCCGTCAGCGCTCCGTCGAGCACAAGTTTGATCGGCTGGACGATGGTGTCGACTCGCGCAAACTTAGGCATCAACAAGGCGCGTTCAAGCGTGACCATGCCTTGCAGTTCCTTACCCTCAAACACCGCGACGGCGCTGATCTGGTGGCCCTGCATGACATGGACTGCGGTGACGACAAGATGGTCAGGGTTGACCCAGGCCGGCACCAAGTCCAGTTCTTCTAGGCTGCGCATCGACCCCAACAAGAGTGTAACGGGACAACCAGGTTCAACAGGGCCGTCAAATCTACTTGTATTGCCCTTGTCCCCCGCAAAGGTACACGCTTAAGATCGAAAAACTAGCACGATTCGACGTCGAGCGACCGGACGAACGCGTCTTTGCACGTTTCGACGAGTCGGGCAGTCTGGTCGCTGGTAAGCCCTTCTTTGACAGCCACAGACATTGAATAAGCCGCCTTGGGACTGACGCCCAAGAAGGTAGCGACGTCGAACTCGCTCATTCCTATTAGCGACACGAGAATATAGCAACACACCGATTCAGCAAAGTGGTCGTATGTTCTGGACCCTTGGGTCTTTGCATTGACGATCTCCCAAACGACGTCGCGCGGGTCCCATCCGTTCTCGCCTTCGAGGTACGGATTGAGCACGCCGCACGCTTCGAAGACGTCGCCTCTTCTTGACCAGTCTGCCCGCACGACTTTCAGCGTGCGGACGGCGCCACGGATCGAACGTCCATCGCCGCACAGGTGCCTTGCGAACAGCGTGACGATCGGTCTTGACAACGTGACGCGTTCAGTGTCGGCGATCTGTCTGACAATATAGTCCCGCTCTTTTTTCGACGGCGTTCCGATCGATTGGAAGGCCCAATCTTGTGTACATGGGACGAAACGCGAAGCCTCGAGCCGCGACACGCTATCGGCGAAACAGATAAACGTCGGTCGTTTCGTCCTGACTCGACGCTCGATCAGCCTGCGGAACTGCTGTCTCGATTTCATGTTCCCCCACACGTCTTGCGCATCGTCGACGAGCAACGGCACGGAGTCGTCGCACCTTTCTGGATTCGAGGTGTACTGTGCGGCTGACAAAAGCACGTTGAGCGGCCTCGCTCGTCGATCCATATAAGAGCGGACAGAATCGAGCAGGTGCGACTTGCCCCAACCTGGGGCTCCAATGACCACGACTAACGGTGTCGTACCCTGTGCGAACCTGGTTCCAACTTCTATCGCTCCCATGTTGCTCGGAGCGGCGGCAAAACTGGAGAACCCGAAGGACTTCGGTTCGGCTGGCGGCGTTGCCGTCGCGTGGTCTCTGATCGCAGTCTGAATCATTGAACTTCCATGTACCGGTGCGGACCACGTCGTCTGCAACCGCTCGCGCATTAAGACTTTGCTAACATCCCATTTGGAGCAAGAGAATTTTGCTGCCGCACACAACGCAATGTCAAGTGCCCACTGCCACTGAAACGGTGCGTCTTGCGATGACCTTTGCAACCGCTTTGGATTCAAACTGAGGCCAGTAACGCGCGAAAAAATCGCGTACTGCGATTTTGGTTTTTTTTCCCGCCCTTGTCCACAAATCAGTGTGTGATGCGTGACCAGTAGTCTCCAAACCGGAAGTTCGGACTGTGCGCTGTGTTATGGCAGGTCGCACACGATTGTGCGCCGACCATGGGCATATTGTTCTTCGCAGGCTCCATAACGTGTTTCTTCGATGGCCCATGACAAGACTCACAACCGACGTCACTGAGCATTGGAGTCTTTTCGCGGTCTGTGAAACCCTTTACTGAACTGAGTCCGACGACGTGGCAAGCCACACAGTCGGGGTCTTTGTCGTGGCCAATCTTTTCGAGAGTGGACAGTGCGTGGGCGTGCGCGGATTTTTTCCAAACCTCTGCCGCCTTTGAATGGCACGGTGTACACGCATCGTTTCCAGCAAAGTCGTCAGACGACGAGCGTGGAACCATCGCAAGGAGGTTTTCTCTGCCGACGCGGGCTAGATAGTTGGAATAGATTTCACTGGTCTCAGGGTCGTCTGCGATCTCTGGGCCGAGATCATAGGACTGATAGTTGACGAAGTTCTTGCCGTTCCAGTCGATCTTCACTACGTACTTTCCGTGCTCTCCGGGGGTGACGATGAGCGTTTTGCCGAACTTGATCGGCTCCTGGAAAGGAGAACCTTGGCGCGTACTGACGATCAGCCGAAGTTCTGGGTGGCGTTTGGCGATCTTGATCGCATCGTCCTCGTTCCCGCGAAGCATCAGGACAGGCTGGTAGCCATCTGACCTTGCTCCCAAAATGACAAGTCGAATCGCCGCGTCGATCGGTGAGATCTGCTTGGACGTAACGGCTTCAAGTTGGGCACTCCTCAGATCAACGCCTCCGACGTAAAAAGGCCCCGCCTGACTACCGATCAAAGTTCCTCCCTCGCTTTCGAGGTTGGATGAAACGACGTCCGAGTTTGTCAATCGACGGATCGTGGATGCAGCATCGGGCCCCATGTTGGCTTCCTCAAGTCCGAAGTTGGTCGCATTGACATTGACGAGCGCCATTGCCTCGCAAAGCGTCTCCAACTTAAGTTGGTCCTGTCTGTCATGTCCGGCAATGAGGGGCCCATTGTCGAGCACGACAGTCTTCGTTGGCACGGTGAGATTCTTTAGCGCAGTGATCCTGCGTTTGATCCCTCCAGACATCGGGCTGGTGCAACCGCACGGCGACAAATAACCTTCTGTCCCTCCAACAATCAGCAGTGTCCACTTGTCGGGCGTTGGTTCGGGAGTCGACGCTTTAATGAGAAACGCAATCGCGGCGATCAGACCGAACAGCGGTTTCATTTCACATTGCCTTCGAGAGGAATGACAACGGTCGGTTCCGTTGGATCGTCGGTGAACACTGTCACCTTTCCAAAAAACCGGCCAATCCGCGCCTTCCCGTTGTACACCGCCACGATGCGATAGTTCTCGTTCCCCTGATACGGTTCGACACTAGCGGTGATGAACTCTGTGTCGCACTCGACCCTCTTGATCTTGTACGGGCGGCCCGGCCTTGTGATGACGACGCTTGCCCGCGCGGGCTTTTCGCCGAGGTTGCCAAAGTAGATGCTCGCAGGCACCGAAGCGATTCCGGTCTGGACCGTGACAGCATGGTTGATCAGTTTGAAAAGTTGGCTGTCGGTCGAAACCTGAAGGCCGACGTCGCCCCGGCCGGCCACAATGCCTGGAGCAACGAGGATTTTGAAACGGTATCCGCTCATCCTCACTGGCGGCTCGTCTGAATCGGGGTCCCTGAACATTCCGGACCATGGCTCGTGCTCGACCACCGCGCTTATTCCAACCGCTTCGACTTTCTTTATGTTGAGTTTAGTTGCAGGATCGAGGGCGAGCACCGTCTCGAACATTCCGCCTGACGAACCCGCATAAAAGACTGAACCTTGAAACTGATTGATGAACCGATAGGCTGGCCGCACATAGGTCTCGAGCGGTAACGCCAAAGTGGGCGATTCTGGATCGTTGGAATAGATGTAAAGTGTCTTGCGGAGTTTGCCGACGAACTCGAGCGTGTTGATCTTGACCGGTAGGAGCATCGTCTCGCCGGGTTCGATAGTTTCCTTGTGGGGTCCAATCACAAAGCAGCCACAGTCCGGCACGGCGCGAAACTCCATGACGCCCTTGCCTCGGTTCGTGATCTGAACGTTGGCGAACATCTCCTCGCCTTGCGAAACAGGGACTGGCTGCAACTTTCGTGGCTCGACAAAAATTTCAGCGGGCTTGATTCCTGGAGTCTTTTTTTGTGAGACGGCCTTGCGGACGGCGTCGCTTACGGCAATGACCTTCTTGACAAAACTCGCGTCGCGCGGCGCAAGCATGTTCGGCGCGATGGACGGTCCTTCGGTCCGAAACATGTAGTAGCCAGGCTTGGGGCTGCGTTCGCTCCCGAGCCGATGTCCGATCGCATACATGAGTTCGTTCTTCAAATCGACGGGTTCGATGCTTTTTGAGTCTGTCCCCCGGTGGAGTGCGATGACGGCTTCGATGACCGGATCCTCTTGCGCTGGCGACGACAGATAAACAGCACCAGCGGGATCGACCGATTCTAAATTGGGAGGCAGCGCATCGACGAACCCGATTTTGAGGCTTCCTTTGTTACCAAAGGCAATCTGAAGGTCGGGAAAGACCTTTATCCAATCTTGGACAGCGCTCTCTCTCGAAGACTCGAAAATCGGTACGAGGGAGTTCGGCACCCCGCTCATGTCCCATTGGACTTCGATCTTATTTGTCGGCAGGCGGTTAGCGAGTCGAGCCGCCTCGGTCCACTCGCCGTTCTCTGCCACCGATTCTATAAGCGCGACAGTCTCTTGGAACCACCTTGCCGACATCGGAGGCAACCGCAACGGGCCAGTCTGTGGAGACGTTTGGAGGGCAAGGACGAAAAGCGGAGTGAGCATGTTGTAGAGCGGTCCTCAGGTAGGACGTGTCGAACCGATTTCGATTACTCGATGAATGTATCTGATTTCTCGGGAGGCCGCTTGAGAAAGGCCTCTATGAAGCCGTCGATCTCCCCGTCCATGACCGCAAGGACGTTGCCCGTCTCGTGGCCCGTGCGGTGGTCTTTGACCATCGTATAGGGTTGCATGACGTAACTCCTGATCTGGCGGCCCCAGGCTGCGGGGCTGTTGTCGCCCTTCAGTTCTTGAGTGCGGGAGTCCTCTTTTGACCTCTGGACCTCGGCAAGCCGGGCGGCGAGGACGGTCATAGCAGCCGCTTTGTTCTTGTGCTGGCTGCGCTCGTTTTGGCAGTTCACGACGATGCCTGACGGCATGTGGGTGATCCGGACCGCGCTTTCAGTCTTGTTGACGTGCTGACCGCCTGCACCGCCTGCCCGCAAGGTCTCGATCTTGAGGTCGTCAGGAGAAATATTGACCTCGGCGGGTTCGATTTCGGGCAGGACTTCGACCTTGGCGAAACTCGTGTGGCGCCTTGCCGCAGCGTCAAACGGAGAGATTCTAACCAGACGGTGGACACCGTTTTCGGCCCTAATGTATCCATACGCGCTCTCCCCCGTGACCTCGAAAGAGACGCTGCGGTATCCGGTGACGTCGCCTGGGGTCTCACTCAGTATTTCGAGTTTGAAGCCTCGCCGCTGAGCCCACCGAGAGTAAAGCCGAAAGAGCATGGCCGCCCAGTCGCAGGCTTCGGAGCCGCCTGCACCGGCGTAGATTTCGACCAGAGCGTTGCGTCCGTCGTGCTCGCCGCTCAGGAGGGTCTTGAGTTCGTAGGCGTCGAGGTCTTTGAGGAGTTGCGTGACCGCATCGTCGGTCTCCTTTTGGAGGTCTTCGTCAGGTTCGAGTTCGAGGAGGGCGTAATACTCGTTGATATCGCCCAACCGGGATCGAAAGCGGTCGAGGGGCTCGGCGACAGCCTTGAGCCGCGAAATGTCCCTCATGCTCATATGGGCGGCATTGGGGTCGAGCCAGAAACCGGGCTCGTTCGACCTGCTTTCTAACGCAGAAATCTTGACTCGGAGCGCATCCAGGTCAAAGATGACCTTCGATAGCGTCCAGCCGCGCCTGGGCGGTGGACAGCGCTTGATGCTGCTCTGGGCTCTGCATGAGTGAGAATGTACCTGAACAGAGATTTTTGAAAAAACTGGTAGTGGGTCGAGTCAAACAGGTTCAATACTTGCGTCTCACGAGTATAATGGCCTGGTTCGTGGGCCCTGCCCCGCTTGTTTTTGAGGACTTTTGCGTTATGAAAATGCGTTCTTCGTTTCGTTGCAGATTGATCGGTACATTGTTGGCCCTTTCTGTCTTTGGGCTGGTGACTGACTTATATGCCCAAGCCGGGCTTAGGACGATGCCTCCTACAATTGTTTCTGCGAAGAAGCAGTATAAGTCAAATGTGACAATTGAATCTGTCGGCATGACAAAAATCGATACGCGCGATTTCTTCCCGCAGATCAGCCACAAAATAACGCCTAAAAGAATCATGCCCCAGAACAAACGCGTTCGAAAACCAATGAAGCGCGGCATTGCCAACACATTGAAGTCCGGCGATGTCCTTGGGCTATCGTCATCGGGCCCGAGCAGCAATTTTCCTGGACTTGGAGCCACGATAGGCATACCCTCTGACACCAACATGGCGGCAGGGCCAACTAGGTTGGTTCAAACAGTGAACGTTTCAATCGCATTTTATGAAAAGGATGGAACAAAGATCTTCGAGCAAGCGGCAGATGATTTTTTCTCGAGCCTGCGGCCAACAATTGGAAATGCATTGGATTTTATTTTCGATCCTCGCGTGACATACGATCGGTTCAACAATCGGTTTGTCTTGGTCTACGATACTTCCGATGATGCAGCCTCAAAGAGTTTTCAAGTCATTGCCGTTTCTGATGATAGCGATCCTGCAGGTGCCTGGTCGTTTTTTGCTTATGACACGACAATCAGTGTTGGTGGCACGCCGAACTGGCTTGACTATCCAATGGTAGGGCTCAATCCTGACGCGATCGTCATTAGCGGAAACTTATTTGGATTCGTTAGCGGATTCGGAGGCGTTCAGACTTACGTCATTCCAACAGCTGGTTTGTATTCGGGTACAGGATCGACTGCGACCGGTTTTTATCTTGGTACAAATTCTTGGCCCGTCCATCCTGCGGTTTCATACACGCCAGGAAATTTCATTTATGCACTTGAAGCCGCCGAATCCACGAGTGTAAGGGTTTTTGCTTTTGGAAGCCTCACTGGTTCACCGACACTGGTGAGTCAACTTGTTTCCGTTCCCGCTTGGAATTTCGCGCCTGGCGTCGCTCCTAGCGGCGGAGGTGTCGGCCACGACACTCTAAACGACCGAATCATGAACTCGATGTATAGAGACGATTTCCTGTTAGGAACCCATACCATCAGCACGGAAGACAATCGGGCGAGAGTTCGCTGGTATGAGATTTTCGTCGATCAATGGCCGTTGACAGGAACGCCCACCCTGGCGCAGTCTGGAAACATTACTCTTCCATCAGGAGAACATGCGTTCATGCCAGCGATTGCAAAGAACTCCTTGGGGGATATTAGTATCATTTACACACGAAGCAGTGGAAATATATTCGGCGACCTTGTCTTCTCGACTCGGTACGAAGATGACCCGTTCGGAACAATGGGTGCGCCAACTCTTATGCGGAATTCCACGAATTCAAAGCGGTTTGCCAGTCGATGGGGCGATTATTTTTCTTGCGTCGTCGATCCATTCGACGAGTTGACATTTTGGGGAAACGGACAACTTTCAGGCGACGGAATTATTTGGGAAACTGAAATCCAGAGTTGGGAAGTGTCGATCGATGCCGGCACGGAGTACCAGCCTTTCGACGCCTCAACTTACCAGGGTACTTATGTATCAGGGGACGCAACTACAGTTGTTGCCAACGATGACGCTGGTTTTGAGATCGACAGCGACCTGATACCGGGCCTGGGTGAGTACGCTGCGATTATTGGGGACACTTTCATCGCTGAAGAGCCAGACAAAGTTACTCAGTTACTGTTCAGTTTTGATACTGCCCTCATTTCTGGCTCGACTGCGACTGGAACTATTTTCCTCTTTAATTTCGAGACCGGCGAATACGACTACGCAAAGGCGTTTCCGATGAGAATGCTGAGCGGCGATGCAGTTCAGTCACTCCGATTAAGGGGCGACGCGGTCGCTAAATACATTGATTCAAGTGGTCAAATACGAGTGTTGATTCGCGCCCATGAACCCTATCGTCGATCTGGCAACATTCCGACGCCGTTCAGAATGATGAGCGATTGGATGAACATAAATGTTCGTTCTCGAAGGTGATACCGAGCCTCGTCGTGTTTGACTGTCGAGTGCCAGATTAACTGTCAACTCGCCCGGACGAAGGCGCTGGAGGAGGGCTTGGAGTAGGCGCGGATCTTCTTAGTAGATTTGAACATGTGGACGAGTTCGTTCGCGGTCGCGGCGCTCGTCCTCTCCATGACAGCGAGCGCATTTACTTCGGACTCGCGCACCTTCTCGAGCACGGCCAGCGCGAACGAGTCGAGTTCCAATCTGTCCAGTTCGTTGATTGCTACCTGACGGCTTTGCAAGATCCCGCCCACTTCGTCGAGGCGGTCGTTGGCGGCCGCGTCGAAGAGCGCCTCGGTCAAAAGCAGCAGCCGCTCGGCGATCAATCGTGGTTTGGACTCATGCAGCAATGCCGCCACCTCCGGGTTTAGTCGGTGAAAGTTGGCGCGCGCTGCGTTCGAGTTCCACCCAACTCTCGCGCAGGTCGCTCATGATCTCGATGCACTCGACGACAAGTTCGGGCTTGTCGTCCAAATTGGCCTCGACCAGGCTGTTGTAGACATACGTGTAAAGCGAGAAGAGGTTTTCGCCGACCTCGCCGCCTTTCTCTAGGTCGAGCGTCGCCAGCAGTTCGCTGATGATCTTTTGCGCCTTGGTGATGTTGTCGTTCTGGGCGTACCGGTCATTGGCGAGCATGGCGTGCCGACCCGCCTCCATAAAACGCAAAGTGCCGTCGTAAAGCATGACGACGAGTTGCAGTGGAGAGGCTCCTGCGACGGAGTTCTTTCGGTACTGGTCGATGCTGCTCTTGGTGCCCAAGTGACGCCCCGAAACCGAGTGGTTCCGGGTTAGATTATCGGTCGGAAATGCGCGGGACTTCATCCCCCGTGTGGCCCTGCGGGAGTAAAAACAGGGTCAAACTCGTCACTAAGAGAGCCCAGACTGCCGGCAACAGCCAAACCCAGAACACCGGATAGTCTGGCGCATGGAGCGATTCTGACTGGCCATTCCTGCCGAGCCCGAGCATGTCTAGCTGCAGGAACGCGAAGACCGAGGCCGAGACTGTACCGCCGATCAGCGCGGTCCCGCCCTCGAGCCCAAACTTTCGCACGACAAATGCGCCAATCAACAACGTCGGGAGACAGCCCAAAAGCGCAATGCCTCTAAGCCCTGCTTTTTGGCTAGCCTCGAACACGAAGAACGGCCACGCCTCCAAGAAAAAGAACGCAACGCTCAGGACGGCGATAGTCGTGCAGCCGACGAAAAACGTCGCGTCCATGTCGTGCCTTTTCGGCGCGATTTCGGCCTGCTTCTCGTCCGTGCCCGTCCCGTCGTGGTCCATCAGTGTCTGGACGTTACCAGAAGGCCGAACTCTCAACAAAGGGTGCCACGGTTCGACCCCGACTCCGGGAGGGGCGGGCCGTG